>CALGUJ010000140.1 GCA_937902055.1 uncultured Pelolinea sp. | reverse complement strand
CGTGTTTTCGGCAAAGCCACCCAGCAGAATATTTACCGCTATATCCTGCTGCACGCGATTTCCGACTTATGGATCGAGCAGCTCACCCGCATGGAAGCGCTGCGCATATCAATCGGCATGGAAGCCTACGCGCAGCTCGATCCGCTGGTGCAATACAAGAGCCGCTCAACCGACGCGTTCAAGAACCTGTTCGCCGATATCCGCATGGGCGTGATCAGCCGCATGTTCCGCCTGCAACCCGCCCGCCCGCAAGCCGCCGGCGTTGAAGGTCAACCTACAGCCAAAACTGAAGCCGGTCAACCGGCCAAACCGGGTGGTAATCAGGACAAGGGTAAAAAGAAACGCCATAAAAAGCGTTAGCATTAAAAGTATTTTCATTCCTTTAATAATGGACACCCTGCATAACAGGCAGGGTTGTCAAGTTTTTCAATACATCATATAATCGAGCTACTATCAAATCGTATTGGAGCATTTAATAATCATATGGATCAAGAAAACGGAATCCAAGCCACAGGAGAAAACAAATCCGACAATAAAGAAATCACCAACATGGCTTCTTTATTGGAAAGAGAGGGGCTGGGGTTGGAATTGCCGCAGGCCGGTGAGATTAAAACAGGCACTATTGCCAGTATTACCCCCGGCCAGATCATGGTTAGTGTCGGTGCCAAATCGGAAGGCATCATTAACGGCCAGGAATTTGAACTGATTCCGCCGGATGTTTTTGCTTCCATGGAAGTCGGGCAGGAAATCCCCGTCTACGTCATCACTCCCGAAGACCACAATGGCAACCTGGTGCTCTCGTACATTCGCGCGCTGGAAGCGGAAAGTTGGGAAAAAGCCAACGCCGTCATGAAAGAAAAAGACGCGTTCACCGGCAAGGTGATCGGTTTTAATCGCGGCGGTTTGCTGGTTTCTTTCGAAAAATTGGCCGGTTTTGTCCCCACCTCGCAATTGAGTTACACACGCCGCATGGAACTGGGCGGCGAAGCCGCTGAAAAAGGCTTCGGCGAAATGATCGGGCAGGAAATCACCCTGCAAATTATCGAAGTCGACCAGGAAAGACGCCGCCTGATTTTTTCCGAACGAGCCGCATCGCACGAAACCCGCGACAGCATCCGCGACAAAGTCATTGAAAAACTGGAAGTCGGCGACGTCCGCACCGGGCGCGTGACTTCTTTAGCCGATTTTGGCGCTTTCGTGAACATCAACGGCGCCGACGGCCTTGTTCACCTGAGCGAAATTTCCTGGGACCGCATCCGCCACCCTGGCGATGAGCTGAAAGTCGGGCAGGAAGTGCAAGTGCAGGTGATCAGCATCGATGAGGATAAACGCCACATCGGGCTATCCATCCGCCGGTTGAAGGACGATCCCTGGCAAACCAAGATCGACAATCTCAAAGTCGGCCAACTCGTGGAAGCCAAGATCACCCGCCTGACCAAATTCGGCGCTTTTGCCATGATGGACAACGGCATCGAAGGATTGATCCACATCTCCGAGCTGTCGGAAGAACACATCGCCCATCCCAAGGAAGTCCTGCACGAGGGCGACAAGGTTACTTTGCGCATCATCAAGATCGAACCTGAGTCGCACCGCGTCGGATTGAGCCTGCGCCGCGTGGAATCGCTGGCATTCGCGGATATGGATCTGAAAATCCTCGAAAAAGAACTGGAAGGCAGCGAAATTAAGATTACCTCCAAAGAGAGCCCGAAGACTGAAAAAGCGGAAGCTCCGGTAGAGGAAACCAAAGCCGAGGCTCCCGTTGAAGAAGCTAAAGCCGAAGCGGAAGCAGAACAGGTTGAAGAAACCAAAGCCGAAGCGGAAGCAGAACAGGCTGAAGAACCCGCCGAAGAGAAACCCTCCGAGGAATAATCCGGGCGATCCTGGCGCTTTGAACGCACATTCAGTTTGGAATCTGTCAAATGGGAATGACCATTCCAGCCGGGGCTTTGATAGACCATTCGAATAGAAATGCCTGAAAACAAGCAAACCGGAAAACCAAAACTGCCGCGGCGACGAATTCAATTTGGATTGATCGTCACCGTCGGCGGTTTTTTGGTTTTTCTCATCGGCCTGCGGCCGGATTTTTTCCAGCTGGACCGCAGCCCCGTTCTTGGATTCATCCAGATCGCCGTGATGCTGGTGGGGCTGGCCATCATGTGCGTGGGCGGGTATATTTGCGTCAGTGCTCTTTGGATTGGCCGCAAGTTCAGCATTGCCGCCGAATTGGGCGTGCGCGTCATCAGCACCGGTTTCATCATCGCGGTTTTTTCAGGTTTCGCCGATATTTTCGGCCTGGGCAGCCACCCTTACCCCGAGTTCATCCCTTACTTCGGCGAATGGCAGGCGCGCGGTTTCCAGATCGCGGAAGGCTTCATCGCCATCGGCATCCTGATGATGCTGCCCTACTCCCGCAGCCCGCTCTTCAACGGCAATACACCCCCGCCGGAGAAAGC
>CALGUJ010000139.1 GCA_937902055.1 uncultured Pelolinea sp. | reverse complement strand
GGGGTGGTTTTCCTTACGAGCCAGGACTTCGATTTTTCCGCGTTGGGTGATTGATGTGGCGGCGTCATAAAGGAAGGGGAACGTTTCGTCGGTGGGTGCGCCAAAAGCGATTGGGTTGGTGCCCAACTTGGGTTGACCGCTAAAGGTTGGCGCTACCGCGGGGCGTGCGTTGGTGAAACTCATGCCGATCATGCCGGCCTCGACCGCCATCAAGGGATAATAGCCATCGATGCCGAAATGGGTGGAATTGCGCACCGCCACCGCTCCCATGCCATATTGGCGGGCTTTCTCGATAGCCAAGCTCATCGAGCGATGGGCGATGACCATGCCAATCCCATGGTGTCCGTCAACCACGGCTGTTGTGGGTGATTCGCGCACGATTTCATGGGGTGCGTTGGTTTCAATCAATCCCTTGTGAATTCGATCCACATACATGCGTAGTCGACCAATGCCATGCGATTCGATACCCCTTAAGTCGGAAGTGATCAGAATCCGCGCGCACACTTCGGCATCCGGTTCGGTTACGCCTAAGCGGATGAAGCATTTTTCCATAAAACGTTGCAATTCATCGACATTTTTATAGAGCATAATATGAATCCTTTGCGGCTGGAGGTGAATATTGGACAGAATTCTAACATCCATTTCAAAGCTGTGAACGGGTTCCAGGAAAATTGGCGTCAATTGATGTTAAAATCGTGTCATTACCAGAGTTGGAGTGACTATGAAACGCATTGCAGTTTTAACAAGTGGGGGTGACGCGCCTGGGATGAACGCAGCCATTCGTGCGGTTGTAAGAACCGGTATTTCCAAGGGATGGGAAGTTTACGGCGTTCATGAAGGCTATAAAGGCTTGATAGAAGGTAAATTCTTACTGATGGGGATTCGCGACGTTGGCGGCATCATTCAACGCGGCGGGACGATCCTCGGCAGTGCCCGCTGCGAGGAATTTAAAACCGAAGCCGGCAGGTTGGAAGCGTTAAGGTCGCTGAATGAGAACAAGATCGAAGCATTGGTGGTTATCGGTGGAAATGGTTCGCAAACCGGGACGCTTAAATTGCACGAAATGGGCTTCCCGGTGGTTGGGGTGGCCTCGACGATCGATAATGACTTGGTTGGCACCGATATCACCATCGGCGTGGATACTGCCCTGAATATTGCTTTGGAAGCGATCGACCGCTTGAAAGTGACCGGTTCTTCGCACCAGCGGGGTTTTCTGCTGGAGGTCATGGGACGCAATTGCGGATATCTGGCGTTAATGGCGGCCATAGCCGGCGGCGCCGAGACTGTGGTGATTCCCGAAGTGGAAACGGTGCCTGAAGAGGTGGCCGGCATTTTAATGCGCGCTTATGAACGCGGCAAGTCGCACGCCATTGTGGTTGTGGCTGAAGGCGCCAAGTATAACGCCGAAAAATTGGCAGAATATTTCAAAGAACACGAAGAAGGGACTGGTTTTGCCTTGCGATCGACAGTTTTGGGGCACGTCCAGCGCGGCGGCACGCCCAGCGCAGCCGACCGGATCCTCGCCAGCCGCCTGGGTGCGGGCGCAACAGATGCCATCGAAGCCGGGAATTACGGCGTTTTGGTCGGATGGGTCAATAGCCAATTGCACACCACACCCCTAAAAGACGTGGTTGGAAAGACCAAGTCGATCGATATGGAATTGTTTGAATTGGCCAGAAAGCTGGATTAAGCACAGGTAAGGCAAAGCGCAGCCTGGACGAATGCAGGCTGCGCTTTCTTTTAACTCAAAACTATCGATGTTTTAAGAATGATTCGATAAAATCATCGATATCGCCATCCAGAACAGCCTGGGTGTTGCCTTTCTCATACTCTGTACGGTGATCCTTGACCATTTGGTACGGATGCAGCACGTAAGAACGGATTTGACTGCCCCATTCGGCTTTTTGATATTCCCCGCGCAGCTTGGCCAATTGATCTTCCTGTTCAGCCAGTTTCATCTCATACAGGCGGCCGCGCAGTACTTTCATGGCATTCTCACGGTTTTGAAGCTGCGACCGTTCATTTTGGCAGGATACCACAATGCCGGTTGGTTTATGCGTAATGCGGATGGCTGTGGCATTCTTTTGAACGTTCTGGCCGCCGGCACCGGAAGATTTATAAATATCGATCTCCAGGTCATCGGGATTGATTTCTACTGTCGGGTCTTCCGCCGCAACCTCGGGTAGCACTTCCACCTGAACGAATGAGGTGTGACGGCGATGCGCGGCGTCGAAAGGGGACAGGCGTACCAGTCGATGCACGCCCTTTTCGGCGCGCAGATATCCATAAGCGTAAGGACCTTCGATCAGCACAGTCGCGCTCTTAATGCCGGCTTCCTCGCCCTCCGTTTGATGGATGATTTCCGCATTGAATCCGCGCCGTTCCGCCCACCGCATGTACATTCTGAAAAGCATGGCCGCCCAATCCTGGGCATCGGTGCCGCCGGCGCCGGAATTGATCGAAAGCAGCGCTCCACCCTTGTCATAAGGGCCGGAGAACAACGTGGTGATCTGCAACTCATCGATACGCTTCTCGAGGTGCGCGGCTTCTGCTTCCAATTCCTGCCGAAAACTTTCATCACCACTGAAGGCGAGGTCGAGGAAATCCTTTGCCCGGTTGGAAATGGTTTTCCAAAGGTCGGCTTCTTCCTGAATATCCGCGATTTCTTTCATCACGGATTGCGCTTTCTTGTTATCCTGCCAGAAATTTTCCCCCTCGGATTCTTTGATCAGTTTCTGCAACCGGGATTGTTTGTTATCCCAGTCAAAGATGCTCCATCAGTTCGTTTATTCTGCTGCGTAAATCTTCAAAACGGCTAACCAAATCTTGCATGGATCCTCCAGAACTGATTATCTTAATAAATCAAGATGATTTTGATCGTCCGGTAAGTTTACCAGCTAATTGACCGCAAGCGGCCTGGATATCGCTTCCCTGGCTGTTGCGTATAGATGTGGGAATGTGATGATCCAGGAGCACCTTGCCGAAATCCCTGACTGCCTGTTTTTGGGGAGCGCGTCCGGAATAATGGTTGGTTGGATTGAGGCCAATCAAGTTTACGTGGCAAAGCAAACCTTTCAGCAGCGCGGACAGATCCTGTGCGTGTTGGGGCAGGTCATTGACGCCATTGATCAGTACATATTCAAAAGTCACCCGCCGGTGTGTACTATCCACGTAATCCCTGCATGCCGAAAGGATTTCCCCGATGGAATATTTCTGCGCGATCGGCACCAATTCACGCCGTAATAGGTCGGTAGGGGCATGCAGGGAAATAGCCAGATTGACTTGCAGGTTTTCTGCCGCAAATTGCCTGATTTTTTCCGGAATCCCAATTGTGGAGATGGTGATCCTGCGCGCGCCGATATTCAATCCGCGGGGATCATTGAACCTGCGGATTGCAGCCAACGTCGCATCGTAATTCAACATCGGCTCGCCCATGCCCATGATGACGATATTGGATACACTTTCCCCATCTTCTTTCAATAGTCGGGCAAGCGCAACCACTTGTTCCACGATCTCC
>CALGUJ010000138.1 GCA_937902055.1 uncultured Pelolinea sp. | reverse complement strand
GGACGATAACGGCCGCGGCATCCCGGTGGATATCCATCCACAAAAACACGTTTCCGCTTTGGAGGTCGTGATGACCACGCTGCACGCCGGCGGCAAGTTCGGCGGCGGCAGCTATAAAGTCTCGGGCGGTTTGCACGGCGTGGGCGTTTCGGCGGTCAACGCGCTTTCGGAATGGTGCGAGGTGGAAGTGCGGCGCGATGGGAAGGTCTACTTCCAGCGCTACGAACGCGGCCGCCCGGTGGAGGCTGTCAAGGAAATCGGGAAAGCGCCTGAAGGCGTGACCGGAAACCGCACCACTTTCCGCTTCGACAAAGAGATATTTAAGGAAGAGATCGATTACCGCTTCGAAACGCTCACCCAGCGCTTCCGCGAAATGGCTTTCGTTACCCGCCAGGTGGAGATCAGCCTGATCGATGAGCGCGAAGACCCGGCCCACAGCATGCGCTTCTATTTCGAGGGCGGCATCGCCTCATTCGTGAAATACCTTGACCGCAACCGTGAAGTCCTGCACGACGTTTTCTACGTGGAAAAGACGGTGGATAATATCACCATCGAAGCCGCGGTGCAATATACCGACGCTTACTCTGAATCGGTGTACAGTTTTGCCAATACCATTAATACCATCGACGGCGGCACACACCTGACAGGTTTCCGCACGGCCATCACACGCGTGCTGAATGATTACGCGCGCCGCAACAGCCTGATCAAAGATAGCGATCCGAATTTTACCGGCGACGATACGCGCGAGGGCATGACCGCCCTGATCAGCATCAAGCACCCCGATCCGCAGTTTGAAAGCCAGACCAAGGTCAAACTGATGAACCCCGAAGTGCAAACGCTGGCCACCCAGATCGTTGGCGAGGCTTTCAGCGAGTTCCTGGAAGAGAACCCCTCGGCCGGTAAATCCATCATTAAAAAATGCCTGACATCCGCGCGCGCCCGCGACGCGGCCCGTAAAGCCCGCGACCTGGTCATCCGCAAATCCGCGCTGGAAAGCATGACCCTGCCGGGCAAACTGGCGGATTGCTCCGAACGCGATGCGGAGCGCACTGAACTCTACATCGTTGAGGGCGACAGCGCCGGCGGCTCGGCCAAACAGGGCCGCGACCGCCATTTCCAGGCCATCCTGCCGCTGCGCGGCAAGATCCTCAATACCGAACGTGCCCGCCTGGACAAGATCCTGTCCAACAAAGAGGTCAAAGCGTTGATCTCGGCGTTGGGTACCGGTATTGGAGAAGGCTTCAACACCAATGGGCTGAGATATCACAAGATCGTGATCATGACCGATGCCGACGTGGATGGCGCGCACATCCGTACCTTGCTGCTGACGTTTTTCTTCCGCTTTATGCCGGCTCTGATCGACGAAGGCCACCTGTACATCGCTCAACCGCCGCTCTATTTGATCAGCTATAAAAAAGAAAAACGCTACGCATACAGCGACGAACAAAAAGCCGCAGTCCTGAAAGAACTGGGCGCCAAAGAGGACAAGGTATCCATTCAACGTTACAAGGGTCTGGGCGAAATGAACCCCGAACAGCTTTGGGAAACCACCATGAGCCCGGAGAACCGCACGTTGCTGCTGGTCAACGTCGAGGACGCGGCTGAAGCCGACCGCACCTTCGATATGCTGATGGGCGATTCCGTCCCGCCGCGCAAACGCTTTATTCAAACGCACGCCAAGCTGGTCAGGAACCTGGATATTTAGGAATCCCGATCAAAGAAATTAAAAATAAAGATGCTGGCCAAGCATCTTTTTTTTTATGCATAAAGAGGCGGCTGGAAAAAGCGCATGCCGGTAAATTAAATTACCTGCGCAGGTTAATCTTTCGCGCGCCGATGATTTGAATTTGGCCGATGATTTTAAAAACAGCTTCCCCGAAGCCTGCGACACTCAACAGTCTGGCGATTTCATCGGGCTTATAAATTCTGACGTCCCCTTCTTGTGAAAACTTTAGATATATATTAAAAAGGGTCTTTAGTATGCCGGGGTAATAAATCTCGGCTATGTAGATCATGCCTCCCGTTTTAAGAACACGAGAGGCTTCGATTACAAATGCTGTTACATACGGAAAATGATGAAAAGCTGCGTTCACGGTGATTACATCAAAGGAAGCATCGAGAAATGGCAATTGCTCACAACGGGCAACTTCAAAACTCATTAAAGGATTCAATTTCCCAGCTTTCTCAACCATATTTTCGGCAATGTCGATCCCATACCCTGAGAATTGACGCGTCCGGGATAACTTGCTTAGAAACCTGCCATTGCCGCAGGCAATATCCAGCACCCTGCTGCCTGTAGGAACAAAGATGTTTTCAAGAAGCAGTTCGTTGACGTTCCGAGTATACTGCCCCTCTGGTGTATCCTCGTATCGGTCGGCTTTCTGGTTATATGCGGACATCGAACGTTTTTCATATTTATTCATAAGAGGACCAATTTCGTAATATTCTCAATCAAATTTGTTGATTTGAGATGAATTATATCGACTATGAACGTAGAAAAAAAAGACCGCTGCCCTGTCTCGGGCAGCGGTCCAGGAAAAGAAGGAGGAGACTACTTCTGGGGTCTTTCGGCCAAAGTAACGGTCAATTTGACTTCCTTGCCGTCGCGCAGGATGCTCAGCTCGACGCTATCGCCCGCCTGATAGGCGGATATCGCAGCGGCCAATTCATTCATCGAAGCCACGCCGGTGCCGTCCAGGGCGGTGATGATGTCGCCACCAATCAGCACCTGTTCGCCGTTCAGTTCGTAAGGTTTATAGCTGCCGCGCAGACCGGCTTTGTCGGCGGGGCTGCCGCTTTGGATCTGCTGCACCAGCACACCTGCCGGTGTGGTCTTCAATCCCATGGCTTCAGCGATTTCATCACTCATGCTCATGCCGGTGAGGCCCAGCCAGGCGCTGCTGCTCGTGTTGGTTGAAGCGCTGCCCGGGCGGGCTGCCAGCGTCAACGACGCCTGGTTTTTCTTACCGTCGCGCAGGTAGGTGAGATTCAATGTTTGTCCGACGTTGGCGTAACGCGCCAGATAAGCCGTCAGATCCTCAAAGTCGTTGATCGGGTTACCGTCAACCGAGATGATCACGTCGCCGCCCAGGCGTTGATCCCGCCCGTCGATCTGCACAGTTTTGTCGCTGCCCTGCAAACCGGCTTTTTCAGCCGGGGTGGCTGGGGTCACGTCGATGATCAACGCCCCTCGCGCGGCAGCATCTAAATCCATGGCTTGCGCGATCTCGCCCGTCAGGTCTGTGCCGGTGATGCCGATGTAGGGCTGCTGGTACGAACCGTCCTTGATCAGGAAAGGAACGATTTTCGAGACGATAATGGATGGGATGACATAACCCACGCCGGAGTTGGCTCTCACCGGTGATTCAATGGCGGAGGTCACGCCGATCAGGCGTCCCTCGATATCCACCAGCACGCCGCCGGAGTTGCCGGGGTTGATGGCAGCGTCGGTTTGGATCATATCCGGAATGGTGTAGGTCGAGGTGGCTAGGGAATCGCTTTCCAATGCCAGGGATCGGCCCAATCCGCTGACGATGCCGGTTGACATGGAGCTGTTCAGGCGGAAGGGATTGCCGATGGCAACCACCAGTTGCCCGACTTTTACTTTCGTGGAATCCGCCACCTGGATGGGGGTCAATTGCGCGGCAGGCAGGTCGACTTTCAGCACTGCCAGATCGCTGGCGACGTCCTGGCCTACCACCTCGGCTGTGGCGCTGGTGCCGTCAGCGAAACGCACGCGGATGGAATCCATGCCGTCCACGACGTGGTTATTGGTGACGATGTGGCCTTCCGCATCCCATACGAACCCGGAACCCGCGCCGGTTTCCTGGTATTGCTGCTGATTGCCGTTTTGGTCTTCGCCCTGGCTCTCGTCCTCAGGCAGGTTGAACCCAAAGGGAAATTCCGGCAGCGAAGAAGTGGAATCGGAAACGGTCTTGGAAACCTCGATGCTCGCGACCGAGGGCAGCACCTGTTCATAGATGCTTTCATAGGCAGTCTGCAAAGTCTCCAGGCTGGGCGCCGCCAGTTCGGGAGCTTCTGCCGCAGGTTTTTCAGACACCTCGGGGGTGGCTGATGCCGCCGGCTCGGTTGAACTGCTTTCCGCTTCGCTGTCGGGCAGGTTCACCGCGGCGGCAGTATTGCAGGCCGCCAAACTGAAGATCAGGAATAAACCGGCAGCCAATAAAGTATTTCTTTTCATTCGTACCTCCATGCACGAGTGCATACGTAATCTGTACATATTAAAACCAATCATAAATTTACTCCAGAGCTGTCATTGGACGGTAAGAGTTTTGTAAAAAATTCGTAAAGGTTTTTACAGTGAAAATGGGATGAGAAACGGGTTTTTCCAGGCCGATCATATATAATTACCGGAAGTAAATTGATAAAACTGATCGTAAAGGGAATCATCTATGGCGCCAATTAGCAGAAATCCACTTTTAGGGCTGGCTCTGGGGGGAGGCGGGGCAAGGGGTTTTGCTCACATCGGAGTTCTAAAAATCCTTGAGGCGGATGGAATCAAGCCACAGCTGTTATCGGGCACCAGCATGGGGGCGGTGATTGCCGCCATGTACGCCGGCGGAATGAGCGCAAATGAGATTGAAGCCGAAGCCATGCGTATGGGCAGCATGAGCAACCTGGGCAACATGGTCAAGCTGCTGGACAGCGATCTGGCGAAACTGAGCCACGTGGTCAGCAATTCCGCGGTTCAGGAATATCTGGCCGGCCTGCTCAACGGGAAAAAGGATTTCAGCGAATTGCAAATCCCGCTGGCGGTAGCCGCGGTGGATGTGATGCACGCACGCGACGTTGTGCTACAGG
Organism: uncultured Pelolinea sp.; assembly: GCA_937902055.1. Taxonomy (GTDB): domain Bacteria; phylum Chloroflexota; class Anaerolineae; order Anaerolineales; family Anaerolineaceae; genus Pelolinea. The sequence goes on along the minus strand of CALGUJ010000138.1, from coordinate 7,082 downwards.
AGGGAAATTTACCGGAAGCGGTCAGCGCGTCCATGGCCCTGCCGGGCATTATCGAACCATTACAAAAGGACGGCATGTTCCTGGTGGACGGCGGTTCGCTGAACAACGTCCCGGCCGACCTGGTGGACAGCATGGGCGCCGAGGTGGTGGTGGCCATTGACGTCAGCCCGGACGTGACCAATATGGAATTCTGGAAAGAGCAGCACATGCCGGGGATCGCCGTGGCCAACTGGCGTACCAATGCCATTATGGTTTCCAACTTTACGGCCGCCAAACTGCGCAAGGCGCGCACGGACGTGATCATCCGGCCGGAAATCAGCTCGCAGATCACCACGCTCTCCGGGTTCAAATATGTGAAAGAGCTGGTGGACGCCGGCGCCAAAGCGGCGCTGGATGCCCTGCCGGAATTGCGCAAGCTGTTGAAAGCACGCATCTATCTGGTGGCTCCCAAGATCAAACGAGCCACACCGGCGGAATTGTAGATATAAAAAACCTCGGAGATAAACCCCGAGGTTTTGATTTCAGTCGCTGAATCCTTCACGCTGATAAGTCCGGTTGATCAACGCGGCCGCGATCTGCGAGCCTTCGTGCAGGTACTGGCGGGTGGCCTGTATGGGTTTTTCTTTTTCCAGTTTGATCGGGTGGATCAGGCCGTCCAGGCTTTGATAACGGATTCTTTTGTGCTGTTCTTTATAAAACAAATTCAGCAGGGTTTCAATCCCAAAACCGGTGTTGCGTATCTCTTCAACCAGCGGCAGGAAATCCCTGCGCCATAGCGCGCGCTGCCCTGAAAGTTTGCGGAATGGATCGAAGAGTTTGGCAATTTCGGACGAGTATTGCGGATCGCCGATGACCATATCTGCTTTATTGTTCAGCAGCGGCTCGACCAGTGACTGAACGTGCTCACCCCTTAGTTCCCTCAAGTCAGCGTCAAGAAATACCAGCAAATCACCTTGCGCGCGCAGCGCCGCCGCCACCATGGCGCTGCTCTTGCCGCGATTTCTTTCAAAATGAATACGCTTCACCTTGTTATTGCCGGCGAACGCGTCGATGATCGCGGCGGTACCGTCGCTCGACCCGTCATTGACCACGATCACTTCATCCGCTTCCTGGCAGGCAGCCAGGACGCTGAGGATGTTTTTCAGGGATTTTTCCTCATTGTAAGCGCACACGATGGCGCTGACGACCGGTTTTTGGGCGCGGCGGGCGATGATGAGCTCTTTTTCCACCGCGGCGGGTTCATATTGAAAAAGGATACGCGTGTAGCGCATCTTGTCCCGGAACAGGACCGGGTTGAAATGTTCCTCGTAGTAGCGGCGCACCGCTTCGAAATTGCGGAATTCGGTCGCGAAGAGGGCTTTCAACAACTTCAGTTTGCTCTGGCCGGTTTTCCCGATAAAATGCAACAGGGTTTGATTCAGCGGTTCCAGGTAATTGTTGTAGCAATCGAAAGCGTATTGCAGCGTCGGGAGTGTATTGCCGGTGATATCGCGATAGTCTCTCTTCACCAGACCATAGGTTTGCGCGCAAGCGATGTATTCGTCCTCGATGTGCGATCCGCGGAACCCGCTGCTATTGTCCTGTTTAAAAATGCCCGATACCAGCAGGTAGCCTCCCGGTCGCAGGCAGCGCGTGCTTTGTGAAAAACCCATATCCATGGCGAAATAGCCCTGCGATTCGCTCATCAGTACCAGATCGAATTTTTGATCGGGAGTGAAATTCTCGATGGCGGTATTGAAAAACCGGACGTGATTTGGATCGGCATTTTCAAAGTAATTCGCGTGGACCTTGTCGGGTGAGATCGCGGTCACCCGGTATCCCCGCCCGGCCAGCGCCCGGGCATTATCCCCGATGCCGCAGCCGATATCGAGGATCTCGTGCACGTCTGCGGGGATCATTTCCAGCAACGTATCCGTGTAACGCTGCTGCGCGCGGCGGATGCTTTCCAGGTCGAGCTTTTCTTTTTCTTCCCAGTAACCGTAATGCAGCGAATTCAACTTCAGCACCTCGGTGCAGAAGAAAAGCTCCAGGTTCAATTCGGGTTTATCCCATGATGCAATTTGTGTCATTTCGACCTCCGTGTGTAAATTTGCCCGTATTATGGTCGAATGGGCATGCACGGACATCCTCCAAATGGGTGGGGGATTGCGTGATTTAAATGGGGGATAGGAATGACAAAAATGGGGGATAAGGATTAGACCAGCTCCAACAGCCGGGCTTTATCGATCAGTTCGTGACGAGTATGCACGTCCAGCTTGCGGTGGATGCTTTTAATGTGGGTTCTGACGGTGCTGTAGGCGATGAACAAGTCCGCTGAAATTTGCGGGCCTTTCCTGCCTTGTACGAGCAGTTTAAGAATCTCGATTTCGCGCTCGCTGAGCGGTTCGGGCATGATGCTGGCCGGGATTTGTTTACGCTCCCCGCTGACTGCGCTGGCGCTGCGCAGCAGCCGCATGATGAAAGCGGGTGATTCGGAGGAGAGCTCAGGCAGTAATTTAAATACAAGCGGATTTTCGTCAAGGAATGCACGCTGGTATTCCTCCGGCGCGGCGATGTGGATGGCGCGCTTGAGGCATTCCAGGGCCTGTTGTTTTTTGCCGTTGTGATCCCAGATGACCGTCTGCAGCAGCTCGATGGTGAGCAGCCAGCGGTAATAGCCGCGCCGCGAGGCCTGTTTTTCCATCTCCCGCAAACGCCGTGCAGCTTCATTGAAATCTCCCGTGCGGATCAGGTAGCGGGCATAGACCAGCATCATCTCCATGTTCAGGTAATCCGGTTTTTGGGTCAGCGCCGGACCTTCGCGTCGCGCCCAATGTTCCACCTGCAGCAGGTTGCCCTGCAGCAGATTCAGGTTGGCTTCCCAGGCGTTCAACCAGCTCTCGTCGCTGAGCGTGGCGCTGCCTGCCAGCGATTGGGCGCGCTTGATCGATTCCAGCGCCCGGCCGGGTTCTCCGCCAGCCTGGTAAATTTGCGAGGCGTAATAATGGCAGAAAATCTGGTTCAGGCTCACCCCGGCCTGGTCGTTTAACGCCAGGGCTTTTTCGATGGATTCATAGGCCGCGTCCAGGCGGTTGGCCTCGAAGTTCAGGCGGGCGATCCAGGCATGGATCCCGCCCAGCGCGGGGTCCCGCGCGTCGCTGCTGCGCGCGACCGATTTTTGGCATAGTTCCAGGGCTTCTCCGCGGCGCCCGTTGAAATATAGTGCGGCCGCCAGCGAATTGATAATGGCGTAGGTGAAAGTCTTTCCGCCCACCGATTTGCCGATGCGCAAGGCCTCGTAGAGCGTCTCGATCGACTTGCCGATGTGATCGACGCGTTTCTGGGTTTCCGCCTGCGCCCATAAGGCCATCAGATTCCAGGCGCTGCGGTTCCTGGGCAGCAGTCTCTGCGCGGTTTTGGCTTCCTTCAAGGCGCTATCGTACTGGTGGGCGTACATCACCTGGATAAAGGCGCGCAGCGCGGCCAACTTGCCCTGTGTAACTTGCAGGGAAGCGGCCTGGTCTCGCTTAATCCCGCGCGCAAGACTCCTGATCAAATCCTCGGCGCGTTCGGTCAGCACCTGTGCCTGAACAAAATCCCCTTTCAACGCGTCGATCCAACCCTCATAGATCAGCAATTCCGGCCTGGGTTGAAAACCATTCGAACTCCATTTTCCCAACCAATCAGCCAGGGCTGACAAATTTCCCTCTAAAATGGCTTGCTCGCAGGCGGGCTCGATAATCTCCAGGGCGCTGGATTCGTCGCCGGACCGCAATCCGTAAGCCACTGCCTCGCGCAGCAAACCTTGCTGCTGGAACCAGCGGGAAGCTCTCCAAAAGGTCATTTGCTTTTCCTGTGGATCGCATTTGGCATCCAGAAATTCCCGGAACAGGGGATGGTAACCGCACCAGTCGGATTGTTCCGGTTGGGGGAAACAGAAGAGGTGATTCCCGATCAGAGCGTCGATGTGGTTTTGCGCGTTGCGACTGTGGATGACGGATACGCACAGCGGAGCGCAAAAGCTATCCAGCGCGGCGGTTTTTACCATGAAATCCTGTAATGCCGCATTCTCTTTGGAAAACACTTCCTCTTCGAAGTAAGCGCTCATGAAGCGTAGCGCGCCGTTGAGGCGGGCGCTTAGACTATCTGCCTCGCTGGGGATCGGGCTGCCAAGCTGATCGATTGCCAGCCGCAGCCCCGCGATCCAGCCAAGCGTTTTTTGCTGGATGATTTCAAGATTTTCCGGTGAAATTGATTGGCCGTTGTTCTTGCGCTCGACGAACTGACGCGTTTCGTGCGCAGTGAAACGCAGATCGCCTTCGTCCATTTCAATCAATTGATTGGATGCGCGCAGGCGTGAAACCGCCAGCGCGGGGTTTTTGCGCGAGATCAACACGAATGCGCATTGGGGCGGCAATTGTTCCAGAAGATTTTCCAGCAGGTTCAGCACTGCGCGGCTGCGAATGTTCTCAAACCGGTCGAAAATAAATAGCGTGGTTTTTACCGGATGATAAATGCTTTGCAGGATTCGAGCGGTTACACCTTTTGGTTCGGATGCATGTGCCGATTCCGGAATAGCTGCGTCAGCCGTTTGGGAAACGAGGGATGTAAAATTCTCCGCATCGTCATCACTGCCATCCAGGTTGAACCAGTGATGTTCGATTCTGTTATGCTGCAGCCAGGCATTCACCAGGGTGGTTTTACCGTAACCCGCCGCGGCCGTCACCAGGTACAGGCGCGCCTTCCGTTCCAGACCTTGTGTTAATGCCGCCAACAACCGCGGGCGCGCCACGAGATCATCGGGCAGGTGCGCGGGATGATATTTGTTGTAAGGAATCGGTGCGTTGGGTTTCATCCTACCCTTCCGGAAAGATAGTGTTGTGTGACGTGATTTTGTTCTGGCTGCATGTTTATTTACTATTGTTTGTATCATATCATTGCTGGACAAATTTCCGAAGAACCAATTGATTGAAAACTCATTTAGCAAGATCGATCAAGAGGCGATGAATTCGTCCAGCAATGATTGTCAGATCCCACAATAATCATCAAGAGTATTTTGGTTGAAAAAATTATCATATTGGAAAAAAAGGAGCTGAAATGGAAGGACGTATTTTCATCGAACCGATCGGCAAGGTTAAAGTGAATGAGGAGGGGTATTTGGTGGAAATTGATGCGGCTTATAGGGCAGCCTTGACTAACCTCGATCAATTCAGCCACGCGTTGATCTTTTGGTGGGCGCACCAAAACGACCGGGCGGATTTACGCCGCACGACCATGGTCGATCTGCCATACGCGCGCGGAACGCGCGCAGGAGTTTTCGCCTGCCGCTCGCAGATCCGGCCGAATCCGATCGCCGTGACCACCTGCGCCCTGCTGCATGTGGATGTGGCGAACGGAATCGTGATTGTGCCCTGGATCGACGCATTCGACGGCACACCGCTGATCGACATCAAACCCTTCATGCCGACTTCGGACCGCGTGCGCGTTTTCCATGTCGCGCCCTGGGCGAAGGATTGGCCGGAATGGATGGAAGACGCGGGCTTGTATTTCCAGGAACATGCGGTTGATTTTGGCGATTGAACCCATTGACTGCCGCTTCCCGTGCGGGAAGCGGCAGTTATAATGCAATCAGCAAAATGGGAGTTATGAAAATGAAAATGGAGTTCGTTTCCAGGCAAGCAACTTTTCTGATGGGCATGAGTTTTTATGGAGATGCGTTCAGGGACGCGGGGGATTGGAGCGAGAGCAACGAGATCGGACGGCTGTGCCGGCGGTACATGGATTACGCGACCAAAAACCGGAATGCGCTGCTGCCGATGACCGTTAAAGATGATTTTTACGAAGTGCATATCTACGGCGAAGAGAGTCCTGCCAGGGGATTCTTCGAGGTTTTTGTCGGCCAGGAAACCAGGGAGTTGAACAGCCTGCCGTTGGAGCTTTCGCTTAAAGTTCTGCCTGCGGGCCAATTTTCCAAAGTCGATTTGGCAGGGCAAGCCATTATCTCCGATTGGTACAAGGATCTGGATGGGCGGCTTGCCCGGGAGGGTTGGCAGCGCGGATTGCCTTTTTTCTTCCAGGTCTACGATCAACGCTACAAAGGAATCGAGCGCATCGCTGAATCGGAACTGACCGCATACATCCCCGTGAAACCCATCCCGAAATAAATGGAAGAGCGAATCGCCGCCATCAGTGCGGCATTGGACTTCATCGAGCAGCATTTGCGCGAGGATATCTGTGTGGAAGACATGGCTGCTTCCTGCGGCTATTCGTTATTTCATTTCATCCGCCTGTTCAATCAGTGTGTTCACCACACCCCATATGATTACCTGATCCGCAGGCGCCTGGCGGGGACTGCCGGGGAGTTGCTGCATACCCGCAGGCGGTTGATCGATATTGCCCTGGATTATCGTTTCCAAAATGCCGAAACCTTTTCGCGCGTTTTCCACCGCGTGTTCGGGCTTCAACCCAGCCGGGTGCGCAAGCAGGGCTGGCTGGACAGCCGCTTGATCCTGCAGCGCTGCGATTTGGCTTTAATGCGCCATTACCTGCGATTTGGCATTCCGCATGCCAGCCGAATTATGCAAGCGGAGCGCTGGCTGGCAGGTTTACCGATGGAAAGCGATATTTCTTTGGTTAAGATGAAAGAAATCCGCGAACGGTTGAAATTGGTATTTCCCGCCTCCTCTGGATGGTACTGGTTGCGCACCTACCCTGTTAACGGCATCCAGGCTGAACCGGCCGATTTTGCCGGAGTGCAGATAGCCGATCCAGGCGACTTACCGGCGCATCTGTTCGCCCGCCGCCTTCCGGCTGGAGCGTGGGCGGTTTTTACGGGGCAGCGCCTGATTGAAAATATCCATTTTTCGCGCGCCTACATCTACCAGACCTGGACTGCCAACACCGGTGAAAAAATCGTCTCGCCATTGGAGGTGGGTTTTATGGATGATCACGAAGACCCCAATTCTTTCTCACTCTCCATTCTCCTTTTTCAATAGCGCGGCGCGTTATTTATCGTTACAATATATGGTTATGGCGTTCGAAATCGGGAAACGGTTTGACGTTTTGCTGGATGGGGGTTATTTCAGCGACCTGGTTTTTACCGG
>CALGUJ010000137.1 GCA_937902055.1 uncultured Pelolinea sp. | reverse complement strand
CCTCCAGGTCTTTGATGAAGATGGAATACCCGTCGTTGCTCAATTCAGCCGCTTCACGCTTGCTCATCTTGCCCTTGCCGCTCGGTTTGAGGAATACGGAAAGGTGCACCCATACCGGTTCCTGCCAGCCAAGGGCGTTCCAGATCAGATGATGCAGGGGGGAAGTTGGCAGCCATTCCGATCCGCGGATGACGTGGGTGATCTTCATTAAATGATCGTCCACGATTGCCGCCAGGTGGTAAAGCGCCCAGCCATCCGATTTAACCAGGATGAAGTCATCCAGCGTGGCGTTTTCGAAGGCGATATCCCCACGCAGCAGGTCTTTTACGATCGTAGTCCCTGCACGGGGTGATTTGAACCGGATCACGTGCGGTTCGCCGGCTTTAACGCGCGCCTCGGCTTCTTCTTTGCTTAAATTCCGGCAAAAACCGTCATAATGAGGAGGCAGTTTATTTTTCTGCATTTCCTGGCGTACCTGACTCAAACGCTCGGTTGTGCAAAAACAGTAGTAGGCAGCGTCTTTCTCGATGAGTTCCCGGGCATATTTTTGGTAAATTTCTTTGCGTTCCGATTGCCGATATGGTCCATACAGCCCATCCTTGCCTGGGCCTTCATCCCAATCCATCCCCAGCCAATGCAGGCTATTGATCAATTCTTCTTCCGCGCCTTCAACCAGGCGTTTTCGATCCGTATCTTCAATGCGCAGGATGAATTGCCCGCCGGTCTGTTTGGCGATCAGATAATCATATAGAGCGGTGCGGGCAGAACCCAGATGCACGTGGCCGGTGGGAGATGGGGCAAAACGAGCTCGAACAGGGGTGGTAGTGGTCATGATCCTCCGAAAATTATGATGGTATTGTTCCCTTGCGTAATGCCACGCTTTCAACCAGGCCAATCCCCAAAATGGAGCTGAGCAGAGAACTTCCGCCGTAACTGATAAAGGGCAGCGGCAACCCGGATACCGGCACCACATTCAAATTGACACCGATGTTCACCGCTGTTTGAAAGAACAGCATGGCGGCATAACTATAAGCAATTAGGGAACCGTATAAATCACTGGCTGTGCGCCCGATCTCCATGCAGCGCCAGATCAGGAATAACAGCAGACCCATCACAGTCATGGCGCCGACAAAACCGAACTCTTCAGCCAAAGCCGAAAAAATAAAATCGGTATGGCGTACTTTTAAGAATCTCAGTTGCACCTGCGTTCCCTGACCGTAGCCCTCTCCCAATAAACCGCCGGAACCGATGGTGATCAATGCCTGTTCCACGTTGTAAGTATCCCCATAACTGGCTTCGGGATCAGGGAATAAAAAATTGATGATGCGTCCACGCTGGTAATCTTCCAGCAGGGGGAAAGCTGCCGCTATCAACACAATGCCGACCAAGGCAAGGATGAGCAGATATTTCACCGGAATGCCGCAAATCCATACCAACGCGAACCAGATCACGAAAATGACAATTGATGTGCTCAGATTGGGCTGCAGCAAAATCCAGATGACCACGCCGAAAGTCATCAGGAAACTTTGAAAAATCCATTTCAAGTCATGCGGTCTATCGATATTTTTGGCAAAAAAATCCGCCAGCACCATGATCATTAGGATTTTAACAATTTCGGAAGGTTGGATCATGATTACGCCCGTGTCCAGCCAGCGCGCGGAGCCAAAGCTCACCGTACCGACTACGTAAATAACCAACAGGGAAATGATCGCAAAGACGTAAATGAACCTGGATAACGAACCCCAGTAATGATAATCGATAGCCGCCATGACCAACATCAACGCCGTTCCGCCAGCCAGGAAAAGCGGCTGGCGCGAAACAGCCTGCGCCAGGGTAGCGTTGCCTGCAATGGCAGACTGGATCATCATGATCCCGAAAATACTCAGGAAAAGGGCAGCGCCAAACAGCCAAAAATCAAAGTTGCGCCAAATTTCGCGTTTCATTCAATTAATAAAATCATCCTACCTTTGAACGATCAAAGTGTTTTAATGGAATATCAGCCACCAGTCGCTGTTCCCGTCCCTCGTGCAGCATGGAGATTGTCACCGATTCCGGTTCGATCGCGATATGATGCGAGATGGTTTTTAAAAGATCGTCTTTCAATTTTTCCATCACCTCCGGATTAATGTCCGTGCGGTCATGGATCAACACCAGCTTCAAGCGTTCTTTGGCTTCATTTGCGCTATTCGGCTGGTTGGTAAGCTTTTTTAACCAATCAGACATGGTCCCAATCCTCCTTACTTGAATATGCGCGAGAGTTTGGTCAGGAAATCATCTTTGAATGCGAGGTTAAGGAGCGGTACTTCATCTCCCATCAGCCGCCGCGAGATATTACGGAACGCCTGCCCGGCCATCGATTTTTCCTCCAAAACCACCGGCTTTCCCACGTTGGTGCTGACGATCACATGCTCATCTTCCGGTACAATCCCGATCAGTTTAATCGCTAACAATTCCAGAACATCTTCCGCGTCCAGCATATCGCCTCGCTGCACCATTTCCGGGTGCATACGGTTGATGATGAGTTTCGCAGGTTCTTTTTGCTCCGCCTCAATCAATCCGATGATTCGGTCTGCATCGCGTACCGCTGAGACGTCGGGATTGGTCACTACCAAAATTTCATCAGCCGGGGCGATTGCATTGCGAAAGCCGCGTTCGATGCCGGCAGGCGAATCAATAATTACCCAATCCGCTTCTTCACGCAATTCATCGCCCAGTTTCACCATATCGCTGGGAGAAACCGCATTTTTATCGCGGGTCTGGGCGGCGGGGATCAGATGGAGTTCGTCGAACCTTTTATCGCGGATCATGGCTTGTTTCAATCGGCAGCGGCCCTCAACCACATCGACGAGATCGTACACGATGCGATTTTCCAACCCCAGGACCACATCCAGGTTTCTCAGTCCAATATCCGCATCCAGGCACACTACGCGCTGGCCCATTTGGGCCAATGCAACAGCAATATTCGCGGTGGCAGTGGTTTTTCCAACCCCTCCTTTTCCAGATGTAACCGTGATGATCTTCGCTGTCATTGAATATCCTC
>CALGUJ010000136.1 GCA_937902055.1 uncultured Pelolinea sp. | reverse complement strand
AACAAAATTTTGCGGCGGAGTTAATATTTCTGTAATAAATGCAAATTCAGGCGGCAGCACTCTTTTTTTTTGCGAAGAGCGAAGCCCTGTACTGCGCTGAGGGCAGGCGGCAAAGCCAGATTCTGTATTCGCGAGGAGCGTCAGCCCTGCGCTGCGTTGAGGGCAGGCGGCAAAGCCAGATTCTGTATTCGCGAGGAGCGTCAGCCCTACGCTGCGCTGAGGACAGGCGACGAAGCGATCCCACGGCCAGATTTGCAAAGAATGGCATAATTTCCCCAGCGCGGCCTCTTGGCGTGAGATTGCTTCCCCCAAGGGGATGCTCCGCGATCGGCCAGCAAAGCTGGCCTCGCAAAGTTAGTTCTTTTAGCGCTAGTCTTCCCACCCGCCGCATAATTTCACTCATCCAAAGAATATTTTGTCTTTATAATTAGGGAGAGATCATTACAAGGAAACCCATTTGCCAATTCAAACCTCCCTGCGCGAGCAGGTGCTGAAAACCTGCCGGCGCTTACTGAGCGAGATCAACCGCGACCCGGCCACGCCCACCTGCGGCTGCTTCGACCGCCGTTACTGGGCCTGGAAGCTGGTCGATTTCCCCGAAGCCACCTTCCAGCGCAACTTGGCCGCCCTGGCCTGGCTGCTGGATCAGCCGGAAGCGCGCGGCGAGCGCGCCTTCCTCACCATAACCATCCAATCCGGTTTGCTGTACAGCGCTGCCATCCAGCACCGCAACGGCTCCTTCGACCAGGCCTATCCCTACGAAGCCAGTTACGGCGCGACCGCCTTCCTGCTGCCGGACCTGCTGGACGCGTACCAGGCTATCAAAGATTCCTGCGCCGAAATGCAGCAGATGGCCATCGAAGCCATGCTCTACCGCGCTTCCGCTTTCCTCAGCAAACACGCCGAACTGCACGGCACCATCTCCAACCACCTGGCCGGCGCGGCGCTGGCGCTGCGCAAAGCCGGTGGGTTCTTCGGGCGCCCGGATTTCACACGCAAGTCCGGCGAAATACTGGATTACATCCTTTCCAAACAATCCCCCGAGGGCTGGTACGTGGAATACGGCGGCGCCGACCCCGGCTACCAAACCCTGTGCATGTACTATTTGGCGCAGGTCTACCGGCTCGCGGAGGACGAAAAAGAGAAAGAGAAACTGCGTACTTCGCTGAAAGCCTCGCTGGTCTTCCTGCAATACTTCGTCCATCCCGACGGCTCCTTCGGCGGGGAATACGGCAGCCGCCGCACCGAGGTGTATTACCCGGGCGGCATCGCCCTGTTGAGCGCGGAGTTCCCGCCGGCCGCCGCCATGAGCGCGCGCATGCTGGCCTCCATCGAGCAGGGCAGCACGGTCACCCTGGCAGACGTCGACATGGGCAACACCGCCCCGCTGCTGAACAATACCATCCAGGCCCTGGCTTTTCACAAACCCAAAGAGATGCCTTTGCTGCCCTGCCAGCAGGCATCCTTTGAAAAAGATTTCCCCGGCGCGGGCATCCTGCTGCGCTGCACACCGCGTTATTACTGCGTGGTCGGGGTTTCCACCGGCGGCGTTGTGAAAATTTACGATAAAAAGAAAGCCCGCCTGGCGTTGGACGACTGCGGCCTGCTGGGCATCACCAGCCGCGGCGCGGGTATTTCCACCCAGATGGCGCATGAAGAACAGGGTTTCCGCGCGGATGCGCAAAAAATAGAGCTGTGGGGCGGTTTTTACCCGATCAAGAGCTCCCTGCCCACCCCCTCCAGTTTCCTGCTGCTGCGTTTGATGAACCTCACCATCATGCGCATCGGCTTTTTGAACGAGCTGGTCAAAAAGCTGCTGGTTGGCCTGCTGATCAGCGGCGGCGGTAAGTTGCCGCTTAAAAGGACGCGCGTGCTGGAATTCCAGCCGGAGCGCATTTGCATTACCGACCGCATCGAAAAAACCGGCGGCATCCGCTTGAAGCGCCTGGCTTATGGCGGCAAGTTCGCCTCCATTCACATGGCTTCCGCGCGCTATTTTCAGCCGGGTGCCTTCACTGTTCCGCATTTCGAGGAGCTGGACGTGGATACGCTGAACCGCACGGGAATTTTGGAAATCAAAAAGGAAATTTCTTTATAATATGGCTAATATGGCTAATATGGCCAGACCATTTGCAAGCATCTCCATCGACGTGGATACGCTCGCATCCATTTACAAAGGCCAGGGCCTCACCCGCCCCGGCGGCTATACTTACCTGGAATTCCGTTCCGGCATGGAGAACATGGCGCGCTTCTTTGAAAAATGGAACATCAAAGCCACGCTCTTCATGGTCGGTAATGATTTCAGGCAAACCGGCAATGTTCCTGCCATCCGGGCCATGCATCAAGCCGGATATGAGATCGCCAATCACTCCATGAACCACCCGCAGGGCTTCCGCTGGCTGCCCGCGCCGGAAAAAGAAG
>CALGUJ010000135.1 GCA_937902055.1 uncultured Pelolinea sp. | reverse complement strand
TTATTTTGAGCGCTGCTATTCAAATTGTGACGGACATCATCTACAGTTACCAGACACTCGAGGATGTTTACGTTAGCGGTGGATGGCTGGACATCGGTTGGATTTTATCTTATCTCTCGATCGGATATGCTGCCATTCTGCAAATCCAAAAATCTCAATCCCAAGGACCAGAAGCCCTTAGTCAGGATTCTCGAACTTCCATGACGTACCAGATAAAAAAGACGATCAGGGATACGCTCCCCATCCTCTCGATCTTTTTGTCATACATGGTTTTTTTTCGGGTAATACTTGTTGAATCCACACCTCTGATGCGGCATATTGTTGCTGTCAATGGAACCCTGTTGCTTCTGGTGACAATCCGCCAATTTCTAACGCTGTGGGAAAATACGCGCTTGAATCGCAGTCTACGAACAACCTTGGATTTGACCCAATTCCAAGCAACCAACCTAAAAAAAATTAATACTGAACTCCAAAATGAAATCGTTCAACGCAAAAAAGCGGAAGACCAGCTTGCTTTTGATGCTTTACACGATGCCCTGACAAAGCTGCCAAACCGGGTCTTGTTGGCTGACCGTTTGCAGCATGCCATTGAATATTCCAAGCGGCATACGGATTACAATTTTTCTTTCTTTTTCATCGACATTGATCATTTTAAAAATGTTAATGACAGTATGGGGCATTCTATCGGTGATCAACTTTTAGTTCAGTTTGCTGAGCGTGTCCAAATCTGTCTTCGTAAAAGTGATACCTTAGCCCGATTAGGCGGAGACGAATTCGCAATCTTGCTGGAAAATAATTCTGATATTGTTGACACAAAATCCATCGCAGAACGTATCCAGGATGCCTTACGACCTCCTTATTTACTATCAGGAAAAGAATTCTTCATTTCCGCAAGCATTGGTATTGTTGAAAACACGGATTCATATGATAACTCGGAATGCATCCTTCAAGATGCTGACATTGCAATGTATCGCGCAAAAGCCTTGGGTAAAGCTCGTTATGAAATTTTCACCACTTCACTGCGGATGGAAGCATTAACCAGATTGGAACTTGAATCACAATTGCGACACGCTATTGAGAGAAATGAATTGTTTCTCGACTACCAACCTATCTATTCACTTGATACAAATTCCTTGTCGGGTTTTGAAGCTTTGCTTCGCTGGAAACACCCTAAGAAAGGGAACCTGTTACCAGCAGATTTTATCCCGCTTGCGGAAAATTCAGGATTGATCATAAAAATAGGGGAATGGGTTCTATACAAAGCATGCAATCAGATGAAGGAATGGCAAATAGAATACCCGCAGCTATCTGGTTTGGTAATCAACATCAACATTTCTGGTAAACAATTCATCCATCCAAATTTTGTGAATTTGCTCATTCAAGTCGTTCAAAAGACAGGCCTCAAACCTGAGTCTATCTGTCTCGAGATTACTGAGACAGTTTTAATTGAAAACCAAATGCAATCGCGTAAGGTATTTGAGCTTTTACATGAGAAGGGTTTTGAGATTCAGATCGATGACTTTGGAACTGGTTACTCCTCGCTTGGTTATCTCCTGAATTTCCATGTTGATACCATAAAAATTGACAAATCATTCATTCAATCTATTGGTAAAGCAGATAACGGTCTAAATCTGGTTAAAACCATTGTCAGTATGGCGCAGGACCTGGGTATTGAAATCATTGCTGAAGGAATCGAAACAAACAAGCAACTTCAAGGATTAAAATCAATTGCTTGTCAATATGGGCAGGGGTATTATTTGTCACATCCTCTTGGTGTTAAGGGAATCGAGGAATTGATTAGATCGCAAGATACAAAATTTTAAAATTAATGCAATTCCGCCTGGTTGACACAATTTGCATCCTCATATATAAACCGCATATGAGAAAAATTATCCTGATCCTCCTGTGCGCCTGCCTGCTGGTCAGCAGCGCTTGCAGCTTGCCCTTCCTCCAGGTTTCAAATTCCGCCGATACGGACAGAGGGGAAGATAGCCCCAGCCTGCTCTCGCAATTACAGGAAGTCCTGGCCGCCCAGCCAACCGCAACCGCCACGCCCACCCCCACCGGCCGCATCGATGCCGCCGATACCGCCCTGCTGGCCGGCCAATTGGAAAAAGCCGAAGAACTGTATCAGGAAGCCTATCAGGAGACCTCGGATGTAGAAATCCAGGCCCAGGCATTATACGGCCTGGGGCGTTGTTACTTCAGCGCGCGGGATTACGCCTCGGCCGCCGACGCCTTCAACCGCATCCTGGGGCAATTCCCCAACTCAAAAGCATTCGCGGATGCGTACTTTATGTTGGGCCGCACCTACGACCTGACCGGCGAGTACCTGCAAGCCGCAGCCTCCTACCAGCGTTATTCGCAGATCGGCGCCGCCATCCTCAGCGATTATGTCCTCACCCTGCAAGGTGATGCCGCAGCGGCCGGCGGCGATTACACGCAAGCCATCTATGCTTACCAGGCCGCGCAGCAAGCCAACCCCAATGCCGACGCATCCGGTCTGAACCTGAAAATCGGCCGCGCTTACGACGGGTTGCAGGATTACACCACCTCCATCCAGTACTACCAAAATGTCTATAACAACAGCCAGGATGCTTACACCCGCTCCACCGCCAATCTGCTGATGGGCCAGGCGTATCAAAAATTGGACATGCCCGAGGAAGCTTACAAGCGTTTTCTGGATTCCGTTTATCAATTTCCCAAAGCCTATGATTCCTTCACCGCGCTTTCCATCCTGATCTCGCAGGATTATCCGGTCAACGAATACGTGCGTGGATTAGTGGATTATTATGCCGGTTCTTACGATTATGCCATTTCCGCTTTCGAGCGCTATCTGGCCTCCAATCCCGACGACAACGACGGCACGGTTTATTACTTCCTGGGTCTCAGCCATTACTTCAACGACCAGCCGCGCAATGCCATCGAATCTTACCAGACGCTGATCGATAATTATCCCGGCAACGCTTATTGGGCGGCCGCCTGGGATGAAAAAGCTTACGTCCAATGGGCTGTGCTGGGCGAATACACCAATGCCGCTGAAACGTACCAGGCATTTGTGTCCAACAACCGCACCTCCCCGGACGCGCCGGATTATCTTTTCGAAGCCGCCCGGGTTTACGAGCGCAGCGATGATCTGGAAAATGCCGCCCGAACCTGGCTGCGTCTGATGGATGAATACCCCTCCGCCGAAAAAAGCTATGAGGGCTTGTTCCTGGCCGGCATCACCCACTACCGCCTGGGGAAATATGACGAAGCGTTGAAAACACTCCAACGATTACTGGTGCTCGCCACCAACGCCTCCGAGAAAGCGCGCGCCCACATGTGGATCGGGAAATGCTACCAGGCGCTGGGGGACGAGGCAAACGCCAAAACCGCCTTTAACGCCGGCCAGCAATCCGACCCCACTGATTACTACGGCATTCGTTCCGGTCAATTGCTGGAAGGGCGCGGAATTTACGATACCCAATCCCAATTCGACCTGGGCTACGACCTGGGTTACGAACGGCCGGAAGGGGAAGCCTGGCTGCGCAGCACGTTCAATATCCCGGGTGGAACCGACCTTTCCGAATTGGCCGATCTGCAAGCCAACCCACGCATCCAGCGCATCCAAGCCTACTGGGAGCTGAGCCTGTTCAACCAGGCGGTCAACGAAGCCGAGCTGCTGCGCGGCGAATTGCAGGGTGACGCGGTCAATTTATATCGCCTGATGACCTACCTGCTTGACCTGGACCTTTACCAGCCGGCGATCTATGCTTGCCGCGACATCCTCAGCCTGGCAGCCCTGGATGATTTGAGTTCCTTGTCCGTGCCTATCTTTTTCACCCACGTGCGTTTCGGAGCCTATTTCCGTGAAATGATGGTGCAGGCGGCCAATGATTAC
>CALGUJ010000134.1 GCA_937902055.1 uncultured Pelolinea sp. | reverse complement strand
GGGCAGCGCAGCTCGCTGGCTTCCGCAGCACTCAGGCAGGCAGGGTAATCCTGTACATCGCCCTGCATGCTTTCGCTGCCGATGGCGCGCACGAACCCGCCGACGAGAATGCCGAATTGCGCCAGGAAATGTTTGCAGATGGCGCCGGCAGCCACACGCATGCTCGTCTCGCGCGCCGAAGCGCGCTCCAGCGCCGGGCGCAGATCGTTGAACCCATATTTGAGCGCGCCTGTCAGGTCGGCGTGCCCCGGGCGGGGCGTAGTCATAGCAGCAACTGGCTTGCCCTTCCAGTTGGCATGGTCGGCGTTCTCGACCAGCAGGGCGATGGGCGCACCGGTAGTCTGGCCGGCCAGCACGCCCGAGAGGATTTTCACTTGATCGTGCTCGATGTGCATGCGCGCGCCGGAACCCAGGCCCTGCTGCCGGCGGGCCAGTTCGCGGTCGATAAGGGCGGCATCCAGCGCCAGGCCGGCCGGCATGCCCTCCAGGATGGCGGTCATGGCCGGGCCATGCGATTCACCGGCGGTCAACAAACGCAGGTTCATGCTTCCTCCAAGGCTTTTCTCAGGACATCCAGTGGCACCTTGCGCCCGGTCCATAATTCGAAGGACAGGGCGGCTTGCTCCAGCAGCATGCCCAGGCCACTTTCAGCCGGTAAGCCGGCGGCGTGCGCCTGACGTATCAGCAACGTCTCGCGCGGCTGGTAAACCAGGTCGTACACGACCGCCCGCGGCGGGAAAGCCAGCCCATCCGGCCAGGGGGATCGTTCAGCGTACGGGTCCATACCCAGCGGGGTGGTATTCACGATCAAAACAAGATCGTCCAGATTCGGCGCGAGCGCTTGCGCGGTGAGTTCGATAGTTCTTATTGGCAAGCCAACGCTGTTCAAATCCTGCGCCAGGGCGAGCGCCTGTTCCAAACGCCGGGCTGCCAAGGTCACCAGCCAACCTTCCTTTAATAAGGCATAAATCACTGCGCGCGCCGCGCCGCCCGCGCCCAACACCAAAGCCCCGGGGGATTCATCTAAATAAACCCAATTTTGTGTGAGAAAACGTCGCAAATCGGACATAAAGCCGGGAGCGTCCGTGTTGGCGCCGGTCAACCGCCCCTCGTTCATATAAACCGTATTCACCGCGCCGATGGACTGCACCGCGGGAGACAAATCATCCAGCAGCGGCAGCACTACCTGCTTGTGCGGGATGGTCACATTCAAGCCGGTTAATTCTCCGCCGCGAACTCGCGCCATCAAATTCTCCATTGCCGTTTTATCCCCAGGCTGTACCGGAAATAAAGCGTAACTGCCGGCCAGCCCGCAATAATCCAGCGCGGCCTGGTGAATGCGCGGCGAGAGGCTGTGCGTCAGCGGGAAACCAGTCAAGCCCAAACAGATCACCGCAATCCCTCCAGCACGCGGAAGAAATCCGGGAAAGTCTTGGAGACGCAGGCGGGATTCTCGATGGAGATGCCGGGCACGCGCAGCCCGACCAGCGAGAAAGCCATGGCCATGCGGTGGTCGTTGTAAGTTTTAATGACCGCCGGGTGGAATTCCGCGCAGGGCTGGATGAGCATGCCATCCTCGAATTCTTCGACCTGCACACCCATGCGGCGCAGTTCAGCGCAGGCAGCCGCGATGCGGTCGGTTTCCTTCAAGCGGGCGGAGGTGATCCCGCGGATGCGCGTCTCACTGCGCGCGAAAGGCGCCAGGGCCGCCAGGGTTTGGGCGGTATCGGGGATATCGCGCATGTCCACGTCCACGCCGTTCAAGGCCTGCGCAGCGTGCACGCGGATGCCGTCCGTTTCTTCCGCGACCGTGCAGCCCATACGCGCTAGTACATCCAAAAAGGCTAAATCGCCCTGGTTGGAGCGGCGGCTGATTCCCTCCACCAGCAGGCTGCCGCCGCACAAGGCAGGCGCGGCAAAGAAGTAGGAAGCGGTAGTAGCGTCCGGCTCGATGGGCAACTGCCGGCAGGCGCGATAACACGCCGGTTGAATGAGAAAGCGGTGGTAGCCTTCGCGCTCGACCGCCACGCCAAAATCCGCCATCATGGCGAGGGTCATGTCCACGTAAGGTTTGGAAGCCAGCTCGGTGGTCACGGTAATCTCCACCGTCTGGCCGGCGCAGGGCGCCACCATCAACAAAGCGGAGAGGAATTGCGAGGAGATGTTGCCGGAAATCTCGGCCTTACCGCCGGGCAGGCCGGAGGCGTGTATCCTGAGTGGCAGGCTGGTCGGCTCCCGACTGCCATCCGGCGCGGAAATTTCCGCACCCAATTGTCGCAGGGCAGCGACCAGGTCGCCGATGGGGCGCTCGTGCATGCGGGCGTCGCCCTCCATGAAAAAGTCTCCATTACCGAGGGTCAGGAAAGCTGCCAAGAAACGCGCGGCCGTGCCGGCGTTGCCAACGTACAGGCGCGCGCTTTCCGACGGAATCGTCCCGCCCAGTCCGCCCACCGTGATGCCGGCTTTTTCCGGCTCGAGGTTGATGCGGAAACCCAGGTTCTGCAGCGCGTTGGCAAAATAAAACGAGTCGTCCGAAAAGAGCGCGTT
>CALGUJ010000133.1 GCA_937902055.1 uncultured Pelolinea sp. | reverse complement strand
ATATCTGCCGCATGCGGGGTAAAATGGTCGATCAATTCATGGAAAAAAACCGCTTATTTCGCGGACAGGGCATGCTGTTGATGTTCATTTTTGACCATGAAGGATTGACCCATTCCGAAATTGCGGATTTTCTAAAAATCTCTCCCGCGGCCACCACCAAGGTGGTTAAAAGGCTGGAGGAAGAAGGTTACCTGCAGCGGCGGCAAGACGAGAAGGACGAACGCATCTCCAGGGTCTTTATCCTGCCCAAGGGCCTTGCCGTCATCGAGGATGTGCATAAATCTTTCATGCGGCTCGAGGAAAAAACCTTCGGAGATTTTTCAAGGCAAGACCTGGAAGATTTCGGTCAATATCTCGAGCGTATTCAGGTTAATCTCTCGCAAGACTAAAGCTTTTTTTGTCTATTTCGACATATTTTCTTTTATTTAAGATACGGAGGTTGCGTTGTTAAAAAAATTGTCTGTTTATATCGGAAAATATAAAAAATTCGTCATGGCGGTGCCGATGTTCGTATTCCTGGACGTGGTCTGTGAATTGAGCATGCCGTTATTGATGGCCAGGATCGTCGATCAGGGTATCCCTGCCGGTGATGTTCCTTTCATCACCCGCACTGGAATTTATATGATCCTGCTGGCGTTGGGCGCCATCACATTCGGCGTGATGAACATGAAAGCTTCCACCACCGGCAGCATCGGTTTTGCGGCCAACTTGCGCAACGCGCTTTTTGAAAAAGTTCAGCAATTCTCGTTCACAAATATCGATCAGTTCAGCACGGCGTCCCTGGTTACGCGCCTGACAAACGATGTCAATAACCTGCAGATGACCTTTATGATGGCGCTGCGCATGCTGACACGCGCGCCCATGATGCTGGTGATCGCGTTCATTCTGGCATACAACATTAATTCAGAGTTGGCCATTGTTCTGGCGATTGCCATCCCGGTGTTGGTGGTTTGCGTGAGTTTGATCATCAACGCAGCCGGTAAGCGATACACAATCATGCAAGAAAAAATAGATAATATCAATCGTGTTATTCAGGAGAATCTGGTCGGTATGCGTGTGGTTAAATCCTACGTGCGCGAAGATCACGAAAAACAGAAATTTCAAGAAACTAACGATAGTTTTACAAAAGCCGCCATCAATGCTGCCAACCTGGCTATCCTGAATATGCCGGTGATGATGCTGGTCTTGAATTCTGCCACAATCGTCATCATCTGGCTGGGTGGCAAGATGGTTTCCACCGGTATGCTTGGAACGGGTGAATTGATCAGCTTTATCAGTTACGTCTTTCAGATTCTAATGAGTGTGATGATGATCTCGATGATTTTCATCATGTACGCGCGCGCGGAGGCCAGCGGCAAACGCATCATTGAAGTGCTGGATACTAAAATTGATATCATGGATAAACCAGCAGTAATGCTGAGCAGTAGTCTCGAGAGCAATAGTCCTCGGAAGGCAGCTTCCGGCAGTGAAACAAGGCCGCTCGTTTCCAAGGGTAAGGTCGAATTTCGCGACGTATCTTTCAAGTATGCCCTGACCGGCAGCGGGGAGAACGTGCTGCACAATTTAAACTTCGTGGCAAAACCGGGCGAAGTGGTTGGGATTGTGGGCGGTACCGGATCAGGTAAATCCACCCTGGTGAACCTCATCCCGCGTTTATATGAAGCCACCGAAGGTACAGTCCTGGTGGATGACGTGGATGTGCGCGATTATCACCTGGAAGATTTGCGTGCTGGCATCGGCGTGGTACTGCAGATGAACACGCTTTTTTCCGGAACCATTCGCGAGAATATCATGTGGGGCAACGAACAAGCCACCGAGCAAGAAGTCATTTCAGCCTGCAAGGACGCACAGGCGCACGAGTTCATTATGTCCTTTCCGGATGGTTACGATACGGTGCTGGGACAGGGCGGGGTGAACGTTTCCGGCGGGCAGAAACAGCGCCTGTGCATCGCGCGCGCTATGCTGAAGAAACCGAAAATTCTAATCCTGGACGACAGCACCAGCGCCGTGGATATGGCCACCGAGGCCAAGATTCGGGGAGCCTTCTATCACAGTTTGGCGGAAACCACCGTGTTCATCATTGCCCAGCGCATCAGTTCGGTGCGCGAAGCGGATAAGATCATTGTCCTGGATGACGGTGGTGTTTCGGGCGTCGGGACACACGATCAATTATTAAAAACCAATACGATTTACAAGGAAATAAATTCTTCCCAGCAGGAAGGAGTTTTGGCGCAATGAACAACCTACGAAAAGA
This sequence comes from uncultured Pelolinea sp., assembly GCA_937902055.1. Taxonomy (GTDB): domain Bacteria; phylum Chloroflexota; class Anaerolineae; order Anaerolineales; family Anaerolineaceae; genus Pelolinea. The sequence goes on along the minus strand of CALGUJ010000133.1, from coordinate 467 downwards.
ATTCCGAACTTCTCAGAATGAAGGACCACGCCATGGCCCAGGCGCGATGCCTGGTTTTGGGAAACCCAAGGACACCAAAAAAACCATCAGTCGGTTACTAAGTTACATGGCTGATAAAAAAATCGCATTATTCTTTGTGATTGTGATGATGCTGGTCAGTTCCGCAGGTTCGTTGGCAGGTAACTACTTGCTCAAACCCTTGATCAATAATTATATTTTACCGGGTGATTTCAAAGGGTTGGCAACGGCTCTGCTCGGGCTGGGGGCGATTTACCTTTTGAGCTTGACTGCATCTTACGGGCAGAGCAAGTTGATGTTGCAAATTGCCCAGAAAATGGCCAATACCATGCGACGCGATTTGTTCACCAGGATGCAAACCTTACCGCTGAAATATTTTGATACTCATACGCACGGCGAGTTGATGAGCCGCTACACCAATGATATCGACAACGTGCAGATGGCTTTTG
>CALGUJ010000132.1 GCA_937902055.1 uncultured Pelolinea sp. | reverse complement strand
TCCGTTTTATTTAAACTGGCGGAAAATGTACGGAAAACTGAATCAAGCAATGAATTATTAAACACAGTACTGAAATCCATCATCAGATTGATGCATGCGGATTCCGGCACGGTCTCGCTTTTGACAGATGATCGATGCAACCTGGAAATCGTGGCGGTGGCCGGCAAGAGCATGGTGCCGGTACATACCCAATACCCTGTGAATTCAGGGTTGAGTGGATTGGCTCTTGAGAGGGGAAAGCCATTTAAAACAGATGATTGTTCCAAAGAACCTCGTTTCCTGGATTTGGGGAATGCCTCAATCATGGGACCGGCAATTTACCTCCCTTTGCACTCGGAGAGAGAAAAACTGGGCGTGATGGCAATTGTCCGTTTGAAAAAAAAGGGAGTGCAATTGTTTACCGGGGCGGACGTTCGATTGGTCAATGCGATTGGAGAGTTGGTTGGAAACACGTTGAGGCGGCTGTTGTTATTTGAACAATCCGAAAGACGTTTGAATCAATCGCAGGCCTTGCGCCGTATCGACCTGGCGATCCTAAAGAATCAAGACCTGGAAAAAACAATTCGGATTGCCCTGAAAGAAATCCGGAAGCAGTTCCGGGCTGATGCAGCCATGGTGCGCCTGAAGAATCTGGAGGACGGGGGATTTGCCCTCTTTTCTGATTTGGGATTTTCTGCCGGTATGCGAACGAAATATTTGGAAATCGGTCAAGATGATGCGCTGCTGAAGGTTTTGAAACGAGAAAAAATCATGATCCATCCCGATGATTCCAAAATGATAACTTCTTCTCGCTATCTGGATCAAGTCCAGGGTGATGGATTTGGTTTCTATGCGGCTGTTCCTTTCTATTCGGAAAAATCGATGGCCGGAGTATTGGAGTTATTTCACCATGCGCCGTACCTTCTATCGGAGGACGATCGCGATTTTCTGCAAATGTTTGCCAACCAGATGGCAATTGCGTTGGAAAATGCGAACTTGCTAAAAAACTTGCTGAATGCCAACCAATCATTGATCCGTACTTACGATACCACCATTGAAGGTTGGTCGCGGGCGTTGGATATGCGCGACAAGGAAACAGAAGGCCATACACTGCGAGTGACGATAATGACCCTGGAATTGGCTCGCAAGATGCATTTTCCGGAAGAAGAGTTGGTGCATGTCCGCCGCGGGGCGCTGCTGCACGACATCGGTAAAATGGGCGTGCCGGATCACATTTTATTGAAAGCCGATGCGCTCAGTGAGGAAGAGTGGAAGATCATGAAGCAGCATCCCCAATTTGCCTACGATATGCTCAGCTTTATCGAATATCTGCGGCCGGCATTGGATATCCCTTATTGCCACCATGAAAAGTGGGACGGCAGCGGTTATCCGCGCGGATTGAAGGGTGACCAAATCCCCAGGGCGGCGCGTATATTCGCCGTGGTGGATGTATGGGACGCGCTGCGCTCCGACCGGCCATACCGACCTGCCTGGCCGCGGGAAAAGGTTCTGGAGCATATCCGATCGTTGTCCGGCACGCATTTCGATCCCGAAGTGGTGGCGGCGTTCTTCGAATTGATTCAGCAATCACCTAAAGCGCTTGAAGAGTAGTGCCTTTCGACGAAAGCAAGCTGATTTCAGTTTCCTGGGTTGCGTAAAAAATTGATAAGGATGGGATTGACCGCATCCGGTTTTTCATAGTGCGGAATATGCCCGGCTTCTGAGATCGGGTGGAATTGCGCATGCGGGAGATAAGAGCGCAAGATCTCGATGTCGTTCGCGGAAATGGTCTGGTCTTTAGTTCCCCGCAAGATCAGGATGGGAATGTTCTTTTCACCTAAATCACGATAGATCGCAAGCGTATCTTCCCTGGCTATACAGCGCATGGTGGAAAGGACGGCGCGTCCGAATCCCTTGTATTGCGTTTGGACTCTATACTGATTTTCCCAGTCCGGGAAGCGTTCGGGGTGGAGCAGGTCGTCGTTTTGAGATTTCGGAAGCACAAAAGGCTCCATCACAACTGCAATCAGGTATTCTCCGACGCCCGCAATGTTTAAAGGAAAAATTGAAGATTGAAAGATGTTCGAGACCAGCGGGTCGATCAGGGTCAGGCTGCGGATCATTTCCGGGTGACGCCCGGCGTAGGCCGCGGCGATCGGCCCGCCCATGGAAAGCCCCATCAGGTGAACAGGCTGGTTAATTTGCAGGGTTGCCAACAAATCCTCCACCTGCCCGGTGAACAGATTCAGGTCATAGTCCGCAATCGGCCGGTCGGAAAACCCGCGCCCATACAGGTCGAAACGCAGCACCCGGTAACCGGACTGGACTAATGCCTCAAAGGTGGGATCCCAAATATATGAGGGCGTCGAAAAGCCGTGCACCAGCACTACCAGCGGGCGGTCCGCTTCACCGGCGATTTCGTAATGCACCATGCCCTGCTTGAGTTGAATGAATTGACCACCCGCGGCAATGCGGGCTGCTTCATCCAATTCCTTCCGCTCGGTGCGCAGGATGAAGTAAGCAGAGGTCATCAATGCGCTGATGATGAATAAAATGATCAGAATGGTCTTCATTCTCTCTCCCGATGGCAAAATAATTCCCGATCTTGACTTACCTATTTTAGCATCATGCGTTTCAATCTTTGCTGATTATTCTTTGCATAGAGAATTGTTTTTCATCAGTCGGATCACTTGACAGGCTTTTCTCTTTTCAGTAAGATTACCCCATCAAACAGGAATGGTGAAAATGATCGTTCGGTAAGCTGAAAATCTGTAATCCCGTTAAATCCACCAAGCGGCGGAACGGGCTCTCCCGGAACCAGATGGTGTCCGTAATTGTGTAATGATTCAGGAGACAGAGATGCTTACCGTTTCTGATTTAAGCAAGTCTTTCAATATTCAAACTTTATTCGAAAAAATCACATTCAGCATCAATCCCGGCGAACGCGTGGGGCTGATCGGCCCCAACGGCTGCGGCAAGACCACCCTGCTGCGTATTCTGGCCGGCAGGGAAGAAGCCACCTCCGGCAGCGTGCACCATCCGACGCACCTGCGCATCGGCTATTTGCCGCAGGGTTTCGAGTTGGAGGGCGGATTGAGCATCGCGCAGGCCATCGGGAGCGCGGCCGGTGACGCCGCTGCGTTGGAGGGGGAGCTGGCTGAAGCGGCGCTGGCGCTGGCGCATGACCCGCAAAACAAAAAGCTTTCCGACCGCTACGATAGGCTATTGCAGCAGGTGCATTCAGCCAATCCTGGCGAGCGGGATGCCGTGTTGGCGAATTTGGGGTTGTCCAATCTGGATGCGGATATGCCGGTGGCGACCCTGAGCGGCGGTCAGCGCACGCGCCTGGCGCTGGCGCTGGTGCTGTTCTCCGACCCTCAAATCCTGCTGCTGGACGAACCCACCAACCACCTGGACGTGGAGATGCTGGAATGGTTGGAAGCCTGGCTGAAGCGCGCACCGGTGGGAGCGCTGATCGTTTCGCACGACCGCGTGTTCCTCGATCACACCGTCACGCGCATCATGGAAATGGATATCCACAGCCAATCGCTGCGTTCATATCCAGGCAACTATAGTGATTATCTGGAAAGGAAACGCGGTGAAAAAGACAAGCAGTGGGCGGAATACCGCGACCAGCAACTGGAAATCCGCCGCATGAAAGCCGACATCGCGCGCGCCAAGGAGCAAGCGGCTTACACCGAGCGCCAGTCCAGCTCGGTGCGCATCGGCGGACCGGATATGAAGATCAGCGGGGCCAAGGATTATCTGCGCAGTGTTGCCAAGAAAGTGGCGAAAAAAGCCAAGTCCAGGGAAAAGAAACTGGAGCGCTACCAGGAAGCGGATGAGCGCCTGGAGAAACCGGCGCAGGATCGCGCGCTGTATTTCGAATTCCAGAAAACCAGCCATCTGGGGCGTTCGGTGCTGCAATTCGAAGATCTCAGCGTGGGCTATGACCCGGCCAGGCCGCTGCTGCGGGGCATCAACCTGCAGGTGCAGGCCGGGCAACGTATTGTGCTGAGCGGCCCCAACGGCTGCGGCAAGACCACCTTGCTGCGCACGGTGATGGGCAGCCTGCCGCCGCTCAAGGGCAGGGTGCTGCTGGGCAGCAGTGTGCGCATAGGCATAATGTCGCAGGATCTCTCCAATCTGCAGCCCGAGCAGACGCCGGTGGAGTGCGTGGGGCAGGCTTTTCCCAACCAGACGGAAGCGCGCCGTTACCTGGCTTCCTACCTGCTGGCGGGGGACGAGGTACTCAAGCCGGTCAAATTGCTCAGCTACGGCCAGCGCGCGCGCCTGGAGCTGGCGCTGCTGATCCTGAATGGCTGCAATCTGCTGCTGCTGGATGAACCCATCAACCATCTGGATATTCCCAGCCGCACGC
>CALGUJ010000131.1 GCA_937902055.1 uncultured Pelolinea sp. | reverse complement strand
TCATAAAGACCGGATCGTGATGAGCCACGGCAGCGGCGGCAGCATGACCAGGGACCTGATCGCTTCCATTTTCAACAAGTATTTCAGCAATCCCATCCTTAATCGCGGCAACGATTTCGCCGATCTTCAACCGCCAGCCGGCCAGAAGCTGGTCGTCTCGACGGACGGCCACATCGTCAGCCCGATTTTCTTCCCAGGCGGGGATATCGGCCGCCTGGCGGTATCCGGCACAGTCAACGATATCGCCATGTCCGGCGGAAAACCTGCTTACCTGACTGCTTCCTTTATTTTGGAAGAAGGTTTTTCAACCGCTGACCTGGAAAAGGTCGCGGCTTCCATGGCGGCCGCAGCCGCTGAGGCCGGTGTGCTCATCATCGCCGGCGACACCAAGGTGGCGGAAAAAGGCAAAGCGGACGGAATTTTTATTTCCACCACCGGCATCGGATTTGCGGATGCTGGCTTGCGCATTGGCGGCGAATTTGCCCAACCGGGCGACGCGGTGCTAGTATCCGGCTCGATGGGCGATCACGGCATCGCCGTGCTGGCCGCGCGCAACCAGTTGGGCTTCAGCACGACCATCCAATCGGACGTGGCGCCACTCAACCATCTGATCGGAGCCGCCCAGCAAGCCGCACCCCAAATCCACGTACTGCGCGACCCCACGCGCGGCGGTCTGGCCACCACCCTCAACGAGATCGCCTGCCAGAGCCAGGTGAACATCCTGTTGGAAGAAACCGCCATCCCGGTCAAACGGGAAGTGCGCGCGGCATGCGAGATGCTCGGTTTCGATCCGCTTTACGTCGCCAACGAGGGCAAAGTGATCGTCATCCTGCCCGATTCCCAGGCACAAGCCGCGCTGGCCGCCCTGCGGAATCATCCGCTGGGTATTGATGCGGCTATCATCGGCAAGGTAACGCAAAGCAGCGCTTCACCGCGCGTGAGTATGAACACGCTGATCGGCGGCACGCGCATCGTGGACATGCTCACCGGCGAAATGCTGCCGCGAATTTGTTGATAAAATAGTACGGAATAATCCAATCATTTAAATAACAGAGGCCAAATGAAAATCAATTACCAGGAAACCACCTCCGACTTGCTGAAAAGGATCAATATCCACGACCAATTCGGCGGCAGGAATATCGATGAATGGATGCTCGATTTGCTGCAGCTTAAACCGGGCATGAAAATTCTGGATGTCGCCTGCGGCGCCGGAAAACAATGCGTTTCCTTCTACAACAAACTGAACGGCGATTGCGACATCACCGGCGGCGACGTTTCACCGGAATTGCTGGAAAAAGCCAAGCAGGAAACCGCGGCCAAGGGTTACAAGATCAACTTCCTGCCCCTGGATTTCGATCAGCGCTTCCCGTTTGAAGATAATCAGTTTGATCTGATTTCCTGCTGCTTTGCGATCTATTACTCGACTGATATTCCTTTTACCATCCGGGAAATGCACCGCGTTCTAAAACCCGGCGGACGCCTGTTCACCACCGGCCCCATGCCGCAAAACAAGAAAACCTTCTACGACATCATCAAAGAAGCCACCCATAAAGTGATCCCGCCCATGCCGGGCAGCTCGCGCTATGATAGTGAGATCCTGGGCGCCATGAAGAGCACCTTTAGCAAAGTGGACGTCAACATCTTCGAAAATCCGTTGACCTTTAAATCCATTGAACCATTCATCGAATACACCGGCGCTTCTCTCTCCGAAGATCGCAAGCTCTGGCATGATTTCTTCACCGGCAAGGAAGGTTACGAAGAAATCATGAAGGAGATTTCCGCCGTGGCGCGCCAGTGGGTCGAACGCGACAGTCAGATCGTGATGACCAAAGTAGTGGGCGGGTTTATCGCCACCAAATAAACTAGGAAAAAATGGATAACAACCTGATCCTGTTCGGAAAGAAAGTCTTGTTCATCGGCGCCCATCCCGACGATATCGAGCTGGGCTGCGGCGCGCTGATCGCCAACATTCTGCCGCGAACGGATGTTTACTGTGTAACGTTATCGGATAATCAGAAAAATCCGCTCTTGAAAAACGTGGTACAGGAACATTACGCCAGCATGGCGATCCTCGGCCTGGATAAAGAGCACGTGATCGTGGGTGAATTCGAAACGCGCCGCTTTCCCGATCAGCGCCAGGCCATTTTGGAATACCTCCTGCAATTGCGTAAGAAGATCCAACCCGATATGGTTTTCGTGCATACCGCTGCCGACCTGCACCAGGATCATGGCACGGTAACGCAGGAAGCCCTGCGAGCCTTCCGCGGTATCTCTCTGTTCGGTTACGATGTAATCCGCAGCAGCCACGGTTTCTTTCCGACTTTTCTGGTTGAAGTCACGCCTGCGGATGTGGAGAAAAAGATCCGCGCATTGGGGGCTTACAAAACCTACCAGGATAAGTATTACTTCAGCCCCGAGTTGACGCGCTCGATCCTGGTGCGTAACGGCGCCATTTGCGAGCGTCCGTACGCCGAGGGCTTCGACATGATGCGTCTGGTGGGCGCCTTCTCGGCAGCGAAATCATAAACTAATCTTCGCGTCAATTAAAAACAAAACCGTATGCCGAATGTAGTGCACCCCAAATATTGGACAGAAGTTAAGTAGAGATCAAGGACTGAGTTCTAAATTGAACAGGACTCAGTCCTTTTAGTTTAACCTTAATCCTGCGATTATTGTAATAATCCATATACTCAGATAATTCTTTAGAGAAGTGTTCAGTAGATGAGAACTTCTGGTTGTGATAAAACTCCGTTTTTAGGATGCCAAAGAAGTTCTCCATGACGCTGTTATCATAACAATTTCCCTTTCTGGACATGCTTTGGCGGATACCTTTATCCTTGAGCATCTTTTGGTAGGTTCTCATCTGATATTGCCAGCCCTGGTCTGAATGCAGGATCAATTGGCTGTCATCAGGTATTTTCTGAAAGGCATCTTCCAGCATCGCAGTGATCTGACTGAAGTTTGGATTCCTGGACAGGGAATAGCTGATGATCTCCCCATTGAAGAGATCCATGATGGGGGAAAGATAGAGTCTCTGCCCCATCAGTTTGAACTCGGTGACATCGGTGGTCCACTTCAGATTGGGTTTTTCTGCCTTAAAATCACGCTGTAAGAGATTGGGGGCGATCTTGCCCACTTCACCCCGATAGGAATGATATCTTTTCTTCCGCAGCAGACAGGTAAGCTGTCCTTGCTTCATCAACTTCATCACCAGCTTATGGTTGGTCCGATATCCGCGCCGCCTCAATTCAAGCGTGACCCTTCGATAGCCATAGCGGCCTTTGTTCTCAACACAGATCATCCAGATCGCCTCTCGCTCTTTGAGATGCTTTTGAGGCTCACAGAGGTGCTTCAGGTGATAGTAGTAGCTGCTTCTGGGAATACGCGCTAT
>CALGUJ010000130.1 GCA_937902055.1 uncultured Pelolinea sp. | reverse complement strand
TACGATCGCGATATTTGCGTGACCGGAACGTCACCGGTGATCGACGAAGCCGCGGAATCTTACGAAATGAACGTGGATGGCATGATCGCCCTGGCGGATGGGGAATTTCGGTTGTCGAAGCTGATGAAGGAAATCCTGCGCACCACGCGCCGCCTGAAAGCGCTGGAGCACATTATCATTCCGCGTTTGCTGGCGGAATACCATTACATCAGCATGGCCCTGGAAGAACGCGAGCGCTCGGAGCACTTCTCGATGAAGCTGGCGAAAAAACTGATCTCTCAGAAAAATCAGAAAGCCCGCGAACGCAGGGAAGCCGGGAACGATACCCAATATCGGAGTTAGTCAGACATACCGCGCACAATTGCATCGCTCATATGAACCACGCGCGCGATGGCGCGCACGTTGTGCACGCGCACAATATCCGCGCCGTGCGCGATGCCGATAGCTACAACCGCGGCAGTGCCTTCTTCTCTTTCCTCGACAGGCAGATCAAGCACTTGCCCAATGAAAGATTTTCGCGATGGGCCGATCAAAACAGGGAAACCCAACCCTTTGAATATATCCAGGTTTTTAATGATCGCCAAATTTGTTTCGGTGTTCTTCCCAAAACCGATACCCGGATCGATAATAATGTTTTCGTCAGGAACGCCTGCCTTTTTGGCAATGGCAATGCTTTCAGCCAGGTCAGCCACAATATCACCCAAGCTGCCATACTGCACCCCGGAATAGGTGCGTCCCAATGCTCCCAGATCGCGCACCTTACTCTCGTGGGTGCGGTTGTGCATTAAAACCACATTGGCATGCTGATCTGCAATCACCTTCGCCAGCTTCGCATCGGCTTTCAGCCCCCAGATGTCATTGATCCAGTCCGCGCCGTTTTCAAGACAAATACGCGCGGTTTCAGCTTTGTAAGTATCGATCGAGATCAGGATATCCGGGAAGGCAGGGCGGATGGCCTGCAGGGCGGGCAGCAAGCGCTCGATCTCCTGCTCCGCGCTGATGGTTTCGGAACCCGGGCGGCTGCTCTCGGCTCCCAGATCGAGAACGTCGGCGCCTTCCTGGATGAATTGGCGGGCCTGCTCGACCGCGGATTGAAGCGGGTCGCCTGAACACAGCAGCCCGTCGCCGGAAAAACTGTCGGGTGTAAGGTTCAGGATGCCCATGATGAAAGTGCGCGTTCCCCAGGTCAGTGTTTTCATGGTTGGCCTCCCTGATAGATTTTTATCTCCCGATCCTTCAGCCTGTCCAGCAGTTCCGAAATTTTCAGGTTCAGCTTCGGATGCACAAAATCCGGCGCCAGTTCATTCATCGGCACCAGGACAAACGCCCTTTGCGCCAGTGAAGGGTGCGGGATATCGAGATTCTCGGAATGGTAAACGCAGTCGCCGTAGAAAAGGATATCCAGGTCAATGCTGCGCGGCCCGTATCGAAAGGTCTTGATCCGGCCCAGATCGTTCTCGATTCCCTTGAGTTTTGCCAGCAGGTCTTCCGGCTCCAGGCTGGTTTGGGCCTCCACGACCTGGTTCAGGAAGGCCGGCTGGTCGGCGTAGCCCCAGGGAGGGGTTTCGTAGACGGATGAAGCGCGCAGCAGGTTTACCTCCGGCGCCAGGTTTTCGCGCGCCTGGCGCAGATAGCCGGCTCGATCCCCCAGGTTGGAGCCCAAACCGAGGTAAACCTGCCGCGGCATGATCACTCTGTTTTCAGGATATTCAAGACGTCCGCCAGCAGACCGTAGGCGGTGGTGTCGGGGCTGGGATTGCTCTCCAGCAGCCCCAATCCGGGCAGCACGTCGGTTTTGAAGAGCACAAAGGAACTGGTGCCGCTCACGCTGTAAAGCGGTGACTGGGGCGTGACCATTTCCGGGGCAACCTTGCTGATGATGCCTTTGTTGGTTTTTTCTCCGCGGCAGACCAGCTTCCAGCGGCTGCCGTCTTTTTGGGCTTGCTGTATTTCGGTTTGGGTGAGGCCGCGGATACCCTGGCGGTCGACCTGCTGCGGTTTATAGGGCGTGTCCATCAAAACCGTCACGATGGCAGCCACTTTGATGGCGGCATCCCAACCGTCGATATCGCCGCTTGGATCCGTCTCGGCAATGCCGATGGATTGCGCGTACGCGACGGCTTCATCGAAAGATTTGCCCTGTTCCATTAATTCGATCAGCAGGTTGGTGCAGGAATTGAGCACGCCCTCGAATGCAACCAGGTTGGCTGCCGGCAGGGCTTCCCGGAAGACGGAGAATACCGGAGCGCCGTCCATCACGGCTGATTCAAACAGGTATTTCTTGTGATGCTGTTCGGCCAATTTTCTAAGCTCGTGATAGGCATGCACCACCGGGCCTTTGTTGGCGGAGACTGCATGCATGTCATGTTCCAAAGCGCAGCGGATATGGGTGAGGGCCGGTTCGCCGTTTTCGTAGTTTACCGGCGAGTTTTCCAACAAAAAATCAGCCCGGCTTTGGACAATGAAGTCCTCGATTGAGTCAGGCGAGCTTGTTTTAGAAAGTTCATTGAGATTTTTCCCGGCGGCTGAAAGTTCCAACGCGCGGTTGAGGTCGATGCCCTGCGGGTCGAGCGCCCGGCCGTGCCGGCCGGTGGCGATGGCGGTGACGCGGAAGGCCACGTTATATTTTTCTTTGAGTTCGTTCTCCTTGCGCTGGATCAGGCGCGCGAAAGCTTTGGCGACATTGCCGAATCCAACCATACAGATCGTTTTTTCTTTCATGGATGATTCCACCTATACCTTATTGAATATTTTTATTTTCGATTAAACCAGCGGCCAGGGGAACTGGCGCTTTTCGGTATCCGGTTTCGGAAAAACCGGTTGATTGATTATATTCAAAATCCGAGTTTTTAATGCCCTGATTTCCTTTTTTACCAGGAAATCGCAAAGACTTTTATATAAATCGGCGCCTGCTTTCAGGTTCGGCAAGACATATTCAAGGTCGCGGATCAGTTCAGCGGGCACCGACTGTCCGGCAAAATCCCAGATCACGGTGCGCAGCTTGGGCAGCGCGTGAAAACACAAGCCGTGATCGATCAACCAGATATGACGGTCATCATCCAGGAGAATGTGGCTGCCTTTACGGTCGGCGTTGTTGATGACCATATCGAAGAGCGCGGTCGGTTTCAGGCGCTGGATGAGGGCCGGTTGGAATGAAAAATAGTTCAATTCTGGATCATAGGGGATAAATTGTTGCAGCGATCCAGGCCCAAATGGACCATCTTCACGCAAGATGGTGGGCGGCACAAGCCTCCAGCCCAGAGCTTCGCTGAGTAAATAGGCCGCGACCTCACGCCCCGCCAGGCTTTCGGGAGGAAAGTCCCACAATGGTATTTCACCCCGCTGCGGTTTATACACTGCTTGAATATGCCCGGCAGGGTAATTGACATTAACCAGAAATGTGTAATTGCTGCCCAGCGCGAACTGGGCTTGCAGTTCGATTTTTCCGCGAAGCAGGATGTCCAGGATGGTTTGATGTGAGGGCGAGGCAGTCTTGTGAGAACGTTCCATTGCCTCGTTACTGCAGTGGGGCGTTTTTCTTGTGCCCGTTTTTCTTGGGGCAGAAATGCCCTTCCGGTTCCATCGGTTCGCCGCATTGCGGGCAGATCGGCCGGCCGCGCTTGATCACCATCACTGCCCAATCGGCCAGCGCCAGCAGTTGTGCGCGGGTGCACCAGTAGCGCACCACGCCGCCGCCCTGGTCTTTTTCTTCTTCATCTGCCGGATTTTCCTTGGCGATGATGCAAACAAGATCGTCGCTCTCATCGTATGCCAAACCCATATCGCCAACCCGGAAGAGCGGATCGACCGGAGGCGCGATGCGCATGGCATCTTCCTGAAAATCAGTTTCGATTTCGGGCAAGGTTTTGTATCGGTCGGCGATCTCGTCCAGGAAGTCGTTGATCCCCATGATCAACGATTGCAGCTGGATTTTTTCGATCAGCAA
>CALGUJ010000129.1 GCA_937902055.1 uncultured Pelolinea sp. | reverse complement strand
GGCCAGAGGGTATTGTGAAGGACTGCAGGAAAAAGGCATCCTGGCGAAAGAAACACACGATACCACTATCCGATTCGCGCCTCCTTTAATCATCGATAAAGCGGTCATCGACTGGGCGATGCCGATGATCCGCGACGTTTTGGCAAAATAAATTACCTTTCTGATATACTGAATCTATGAAACGACGCGCAAAAATCGTAGCCACCATAGGTCCAAGCAGCGAAAGCAGAGAGAGTTTAAGCGCACTGATTCAGGCGGGCATTGACGTTGCCCGCTTGAACTTTTCACACGGTTCGCACGAAGAGCATCAATCCAAAATCAAACTCATCCGTGAACTATCCACCGAATTCAATAAGCCAATTTCCATATTGCAGGATCTTCAAGGCCCAAAATTGCGGGTTGGAACCCTGCCGAAAGAAGGCGTGCCGCTGACAGTGGGCGAAGTCTTGAATATGGAACTTGATCTCGACAATCGCCCGCTGGACTTCATTGATGGAAAAGAAAAAACCATTTTCCTCGAAATACCGAACATTCTGCACAGCCTGAAGGTCGGCGGAAGGATCCTTTTGGATGACGGCGAACTGGAAATGGAAGTGCTGGAGGTTTACGCCAGGGGTTTCAAAGCCAGGGTTATCCTGGGTGGAACGCTCCATTCGCATAAAGGCGTCAATTTGCCCGGAACCGAGTTGGACATCCCCGGTTTTACCGAAAAAGACCAGGCGGATCTGGAATTTGGCCTGGAGATGGGTATCGACGTAATCGCCATCTCGTGTGTGCGCGATGCGGAGGACGTTAATTGTATACGGGATTTCATCCGGCAAAAAAGACCCGCCCGGGTGAATATGCCGATCATTGCCAAACTGGAACTCCCGCAAGCGGTCGAAAACCTCGATAGCATGTTGGATGCCGCTGACGGAGTGATGGTCGCGCGCGGCGACCTGGGCGTAGAGACCTCGCCAGCCGACGTGCCGGTCATTCAAAAACGCATTATCCTGGCGGCTAATCGCAAGAACAAGCTGGTGATCACCGCCACGCAAATGCTGGATTCCATGATCGAGAATCCCCGCCCCACCCGTGCTGAAGCTTCGGATGTGGCCAACGCCATTTTCGACGGCACGGACGCCGTCATGCTTTCAGGCGAATCCGCCAACGGCAAATACCCGGTGGAAAGCGTGCGCATGATGGATGCGATCGCCCTTAAGGCCGAAAGCAATATCTCCGATTGGGGTCACTTGTACCAACCCACCATCGGTAAAGACCAGGATGATGCGTTTGCCATCGCGATCGCGGCGCGGGAATTGGCTCACGATCGGGAAGTAGCCTGCATTGCAGTTTTCACGCAATATGGACGCTCAGCCCTGCTGCAATCCAAAGCCAGGCCGCAGGTGCCTATTCTGGCCTTCACCCCGATCGAAGAAACTTACCATAAACTCGGTTTGTATTGGGGCGTCATCCCTTACCTGGTTCCTTTTTCATCTTCCATAGAGGATATGATCTATCACGTGGAAAGTGCCTTGCTGGAATCGGCAGCCATGCTGCCGGGGGAAAAGGTCGTGTTGATATCCGGTTTCCCGATCAGCGCGATGGGCATGCCCAATCTGGCGCTGCTGCACACTATCGGTAGTTTGAAATGATCCGGGTTTACTGAAAACTCTGGTTGATCATATCCAGCGCTTTTCGATCCGGCCGTAATTTCTCGGCCGGTATTCGATTCAGGGGTTCGCTGCTCATTGAATACATGTCGAAAATGGTCGGCGCGTTGGGATCGACATAGATCAAGCCGGTGATCAACCAGTTGCGTCGGATGGCCTGTTCCAGCATGCGCACCGCTTCGGTGCGGTTGGTCGGGTCGTATTGCCTCTCCAGTTTTTTGAACACGATCACCGAGCCATCGTGCATGGTCACCTCGCGCACGGTGCCGTTTTCGAAATCATCCACGGTGATTTCCTCGCGCGGCATGACAAATTCCACTTCATGCAGCGGCGCTTCATGTCCTTTCCCCCAGGAATATGAATGCAATGAATAATCCTGATTATTGAAGGTTACGCAAGGGCTGATGATATCGAGCACTGCCGTGCCATCATGACTCAAGGCAGCTTTTATCAATTCCTTTACCTGTTTGGGATCGCCGGCAAAAGACCGCGCCACGAACGAAGCATTGGCCGCCACGGCTTCCAGGGCGATGTCCACCGGTAAATAAGGATTTTCGCCCTGCCGTTTCAGTTTCAGTCCCTTTTCGGCAGTAGCGGAGAACTGGCCTTTTGTCAGCCCATAAACGCCATTGTTTTCCACGATATACACCATGGGCAGGTTGCGCCGGACCAGATGTTTGAACTGGCTCAAGCCGATGTTGGCGGTATCGCCATCGCCGCTGATCCCGATGCCCTTCAATGTCCGGTCGGCAAACAAAGCGCCTTCCGCCAGGGAAGGCATGCGACCATGCAGCCCGTTGAACGCGAAAGACCGGTCCAGGAAATAGGCGGTCGATTTGCTGGAACAGCCGATTCCGCTGAACTTGACGATCTTTTCAGGTTGAAGCTCCAGTTCATAGCAGGCGGAAACGATCATATTGGCAACGGAATTATGTCCGCAGCCTTTGCATAGTGTGGTCGGCAATCCCAGGTAATCGCTGCGGTTATAACCTAAAGCGTTCGGATACGATCGTTTAATTGTCGTTTCCATATCGTTCAACCCTCCATTTTTTCAATTTGGTTCACAATCCATTCGGCGCTCAACGATAATCCGTCGCATCGCGCAATACTGCGAAATGCCGCTGCGTGCTCCGGAAAATTAACACTCATGATCTGTTTCATCTGGCCATCGCGGTTGGCTTCGGCAATATAAATTCGGTCGTGCGATTCCAGGAATTTTTTGACTTCATCAGTGAAAGGCAGTGCTTTTATCCGCAAAAAGTCCACCTGCCGCCCATTATGGTTTAACATGTCCACCGCTTCGCGCGCGCTCATTTTTGTCGAACCATACGCGATCAACCCAACCCGGTTCTTTATTTCGACCACCATCTCCGCCGGTGGGATCAGATTTTTGGCGCTTTCGATCTTTTTCTTCAATCGCAGCAAGTTATTTTCCCAATCCCGGTTCTCTTCGCTGTAATGCGCGAAATCATCGTGCCCGGTTCCACGAGTAAAATACGCTGCTTTTTCGTGAAGGTTTCCGGGGATCGTTCGGTAAGGAATTCCGTCGCCATCAATGTCCTGATACCTGCCCCACTGACCGCTCTTTTTGATCAGGGTTTCCAGGTCTTTTTCCCATAGAACCTTGCCGCGTTCCATCTTCTGTTCCGGATACGCAAAGGGATTCGCCTCCCAGATATTCATGCCCAATTCGAGGTCGCTCAGCACGATCACAGGCGTTTGCAACTGCTCGGCAATGTCCAGCGCTCTCCAGCCGAATTCGAAACATTCCTCAACCTCGCCAGGCAGCAGGATGATCATGTCTTTGTCGCCATGGCTGATGAAATATGTGAACGTCAAATCTCCCTGCGAAGTA
>CALGUJ010000128.1 GCA_937902055.1 uncultured Pelolinea sp. | reverse complement strand
CACGCGCAGAAAGCCGTCATGGCGCTGACCATGTAATAACAGGAGATATATGACGAACCAAGTTGCGGTTGTAGCTATCGGTGGTAATTCTTTAATCAAGGATAACAGTAAAGTCTCAGTCGAAGATCAATATCTGGCAGCCAAGGAAACGACCTTCCACATTGCCGATATGATCGAAGCCGGCTGGAACGTGGCCATCGGCCACGGCAACGGCCCGCAGGTGGGTTTCATCCTGCGCCGCTCGGAAATCGCCCACAAGGCCGAAGGCATGCACGAAGTGCCGCTGGACGCGTGCGGTGCCGATACCCAGGGCGCGATCGGTTACGCCCTGCAGCAAACTTTGCAGAATGAACTGCGCAAACGCGGCATCGCCAAGCCCGTTTCCACCATCATCACCCAGGTGCGGGTGGACGCGGAAGACAAGGCTTTCCAGAACCCCAGCAAACCGATCGGCGGATTCATGGACGAGGCTGATGCCAAGAAACGCGCCGCCGACCTGGGCTGGAACGTGGTGGAAGACGCCGGGCGCGGCTGGCGGCGGGTGGTGGCTTCGCCCATCCCGCAGGAAGTGATCGAGCTGCCCTCGGTTCTCGAACTGATCAAAGCCGGGCACATCGTGGTGACGGTGGGCGGCGGCGGCATTCCCGTGATCCGCGAGAACGACGCTTTGAAGGGCGTGGCGGCCGTGATCGACAAGGACTACGCCAGCTCGCTGCTGGCGCGCGCCATCAAAGCCGACCTGTTCCTGATCTCCACCGCGGTGGAAAAAGTGGCCTTGAACTTCGGCAAGCCCGACCAGAAGTGGGTGGAGCGCATGACGCTCTCGCAAGCCAAAGCCTACCTGGCGGAAGGCACGCACTTCGCCAAGGGATCGATGGCGCCCAAGATGCAGGCCATCATCTGGTTCCTGGAAGCCGGCGGCAAACAAGCGCTGATCACCAACCCCGAAAACATCGGCCGCGCGTTGAAAGGCGAAACCGGAACCTGGATCGTTCACGATTAATCAGGAGTTGTTGGACAATAAACTTAAATATTGTCTATACAATTGATTAAATAAACCAAATCAAATAAAATGCTCCGCTGTTGACAGAGCAAGCAATTGCTCTACAATTAAGTGGAGCGTTTTTATGTTAAACGCCAGGAAAAACTGCTCTATGTATCTGTCATAAATTTAAATGGAGGAGAAATATGAGCATCAAAAAGTTTTTCAAAGCAGTACTTCCCCTGATGGTTTTCGCGCTCTTGCTGGCTGCCTGCGCACCGGCCGCCGCAGCCGCGGAACCGGCCCCCGCTGAAGAAGCAGCGGCGGAACCCGCAGCGGAAGAAGCAGCTCCGGCAGAGGAAGCTGCCGCCGCACCGGAAGAATTTACCTTTGGTATCCTGATGGTGGGCGCGTACAACAACAAGGGTTGGGATCAGGCGCATTACGACGCCGGCTTGTACGTGGAAGAGCAGGTTCCCGGCGCCAAGATGATCTACATCGATAAAGTCAACGTCGCAGACCGCCCGGGCACCACAGCCGCCCAACTGGCGGAAGAACTGGTTTCCAAGGGAGCGAAACTCATCATCTTCAACTCGGACGACATGAAGGATAGCGCAGTCGAATTCGCGGCAGCTCATCCGGAGGTCTTCGTGATCTTCTCCACCGGCGACACGCAGTGGAAAGACGGCGCGAACTATCAGGAATTCGCCAACATGCAGAACCCCATGGGCCGCATGGAATACGGCAAGATGATCGCCGGCTGCGCAGCCGCGCTGACATCCGAAACCGGCAAGATCGGCTACCTAGGCCCGCTGATCAACGATGAGACCCGCCGCCTGACCTCCGCCGCTTTCCTGGGCGCCAAGTACTGCTGGGAGAAATACGCGGCCAAGGACCCGGCCGACCTGACCTTCGAGGTCAACTGGATCGGTTTCTGGTTCAACATCCCCGGCGTAACCTCCGATCCTTCGCAGGTTACCGATGATTTCTTTAACAGCGGATACGATGTGGTCATCTCGGGCATCGACACCACCGAAGCGTTGGTGGAAGCCAAGAAATTCACCGACGGCGGCCAGAATGTGTTCGCCATCCCCTACGACTATATGGGCGCTTGCGAGCAGGCTCCCGAAGTCTGCCTGGGCGTACCCTTCTTCAACTGGGGTCCGGCTTACAAGGCTGCCATCCAGCAAGCCATCGACGGCAGCTGGACCAACGGTTGGTCGTGGAACGCTCCCGATTGGAGCGACATCAACAACCTCGACACCTCGGCAGTTGGTTTCGTCAAGGGCGATGCGCTCAGCGCGGATAATGCCGCCAAGGTTGACGAATTCATTGCCGAATTGGCCGGCGGTTTGGACCTGTGGAAAGGCCCGCTGAATTTGCAGGATGGAACGCCGTACCTGGCGGATGGCGAAACAGCCACCGATTACCAGGTCTGGTACCTGCCCCAATTGCTGGAAGGCATGCAGGGCCTCAGCTCAGCGGCTGAATAAACTCGAATCCCATTGCGGGGAAGGATACCTGGGCGGTCCTTCCCCCAATTTTTTATTTATCATGCTAATTGAACTCATCGAAATTCATAAATTTTTCGGCAGCGTGCACGCCAACAACGGCATCACGCTGACCATAGAACCCGGCCAAATCCTGGGGGTGCTGGGAGAAAACGGCGCGGGCAAAAGCACCTTGATGAAGGTGCTTTCGGGGTTGATCTGCAAAGACAGCGGGAAGATCCTGATCAACCACCAGGAACAGGAATTGAACAGCCCGGCGGACGCGCTGCGGCTGGGGATCGGCATGCTGCATCAGGATCCGCACGATTTCCCGTCCATGACGATCCGGGAAGATCTGCAGATCTGGGACAGCCGGACAGGCGTGAAGAAAAACGCCGGCGATTGGCAGCAGTTGAGCGCGATCCAGAAAGACCTGGGATTCCGTTTCGACCTGAACGGCACGGTGGGGGAACTGACCGTGGGCGAGCGTCAGCAACTGGAACTCGTGCGTCTGCTGTGGCTGGGGGTAGAGGTGTTGATCCTGGACGAACCCACCACCGGCATCAGCGCCGCCCAGCAAGAAGTGCTGTTTTCGGCGCTGAAGAAGCTGGCCGGGCAGGGCAAAACGATCATCTTTGTGTCGCACAAGCTGGAAGAAGTCAAAGAATTATGCAGCCGGGCAGTGGTGCTGCGCAAAGGCTGCCTGATTGGCGGGCAGCAAGCGCCTTTCAACGAGAACGAACTCGTCAAGCTGATGTTCGGGCGGCAGATCACGCGCGCGCGTACGGCGCAGGCCGGTTCGGAGGCGGTGTGCATGTCGATCCGCAACCTGGGCATCGACGATTTCCGCATCCGCATCGAAAATGTCAATTTCGACCTGTACGCCGGTGAAGTGATCGGCCTGGCGGGGATGGAAGGCTCCGGCCAGCGGCAATTTCTACAAACCCTGGCGGGCATGCGCCAAACCACGGGCGGACGGATCGAATTCGGGGGAGAAGACATCAACGGCAAGAACTGCTTCGAATTCCAAAAGCGGGGCATCTTCTACGTGCCCTCGGCGCGCATGGAAGAGGGGCTGGTGCCCGGCATGACACTGGAAGAGCATTACATTCTCTCGGATTGCGAGAAGAGAATGTTTATCAATGGAAAAAACAGCCGCACGATAACCAAAACGCGCATCGAGCGCTTCAACATCAAGGGGCGGGCGGCCACCAATTCGGAGGAATTATCCGGCGGCAACCAGCAGCGCCTGTTGCTTTCGCTGCTTAAAGACCCCGCGCGGCTGCTCCTGCTGGAGAACCCAACCCGCGGTCTGGACATCGAATCCGCCAACTGGATCTGGTCGATCCTGCGCGAGCGCTGCCAGGCAGCCACGTCGATCATTTTCTCGTCGGCGGACCTGGACGAACTGACGTTTTATTCCGACCGCATTTTGGTGTTTTTCAGCGGGCGCATTTCCGAACCGCTGCCATCTTCGGGTTTAAATGAGGAAAAACTGGGGCGCATGATCGGCGGAAAGGATTGGCCGCAATGAAAAAGAATCCGCGCTTAAGCAATCTGCTGTTCCGTTTCTCCGGCGTGCTGGCGGCATTGCTTTTTACCACGCTCATTCTCCTGATCGCGCGCGCCAACCCGCTGGAGGCGTTCGCCAACATTTTCAACGGCGCGGTCTCGACACCCATCAAGATCGCCGACTCATTTGTCGCCTGGGTGCCCCTGATCCTGACCACCTGCGGGCTGGTGATCACCTTCACCACCGGCTTGTGGAACATCGGCATCGAAGGGCAGATCACGCTGGGCGCCATCCTGACCACCGGCGCGCTGCGCTTGCTGCAGGATTTGGGCTTGCCGCCGGCGCTGATCATCGCGCTGGGTTTCCTGGCCGGCATTGCGGGCGGGGTGATTTGGGCGCTGCTGGCGGGCGCGCTGAAGTTCTACGGCGGGGTAAGCGAGATCTTCGCCGGACTGGGCCTGAACTTCATCGCCACTGCCTTGACCTTGTGGCTGATCTTCGGCCCATGGAAAAGACCGGGAGTGGCTTCCATGAGCGGCACCAAACCTTTCGACACCGCCATCTGGCTGCCGACTTTCGCGGGATTCCGCCTGAGCCCCTGGGCGCTGGCGCTGGCCGTCGTTTCCATCCTGGCAGTATTCTTTTTATTGAAATTCACGGTGATCGGGCTGCGCCTGAAAGCGGTCGGCAAGAACGCGCGCGCGGCGGTGCAGATGGGCATTTCCCCCTCGAAGTACATGCTGCTGGCTTTCGTCCTGTGCGGCGTATTCGCCGGGCTGGCTGGCGCCATGCAGGTGCTGGGGGTATACCACCGCCTGATCCCGTCCATTTCCTCCGGTTACGGCTTTCTGGGATTGCTGGTAGCCATGTTGGTGGATTATCAGATCATCTGGGCGGTACCGGTGGCGCTGCTGTTCGCGGCTTTAAACATCGGCGGCATTCAATTGCCGATCGAAATGAAACTGGATTCCACCCTTTCGGGGGTGATGCAATCCTCTTTGGTGCTTTTCTTCCTGTTGATGGAAGGTGTCAGAAAGAAAATCGAAAAAAGGGAGGAAAAGCAAAGCAATGAATGAAATCATAACCGGGCTGGCAGGGGTGGTGGCGGCCGCCACGCCGGTAGTGGTGGCGGTGATCGGCGAGACCTTCTCGGAGCGTTCGGGCGTCACCAACCTCTCGGCTAACGGCTTGATCGTCCTGACCGCCATGATCGGGTTTGCGATCGCCTACACCAGCGGCGTGGTTTGGCTGGCTTTCCTGGGCGCTTTCCTGGCGGGGGCGTTGGCCGGGGTGCTGATCTCCTTCAGCAGTATTTCATTAAAGCAATCGCAAGTGGCGGTGGGATTCATCCTGGCGCTGCTGTTCCGCGACATGGCTTATTTCCTGGGCACGCCTTTCATGATCGTCCCCGGGCCGACCGTGAAAAGCTGGCCGATCCCGCTGCTGAGCCAG
This sequence comes from uncultured Pelolinea sp., assembly GCA_937902055.1. Taxonomy (GTDB): domain Bacteria; phylum Chloroflexota; class Anaerolineae; order Anaerolineales; family Anaerolineaceae; genus Pelolinea. Next base: position 11,275 of record CALGUJ010000128.1, on the reverse strand, counting down.
ATCCCGCTGGTTGGTCAGTTGTTTTTCAAGCAAAACATACTGGTGTATTTCAGCTACATCCTGATCGCCTTCAGTTATTACTGGATCTTCCACACCCGCCAGGGGTTGATCCTGCGCGGGGTAGGCGAGCAGCCGACTTCCGCCTATTCGCGCGGCATCGACGTCAACCGCGTGCGTTACCTCTACACCGCTTTGGGCGCCGGGCTGGTCGGCCTGGCCGGACCGATGTACTCCTTGAGCATCAAGCCGGGTTGGAACGGCACCATGACCGGGCTGGACGGCATCGGATGGATCGTGTTATCCATCACCATTTTCGGCGGTTGGAATCCACTGCGCGGGGCATTCGGGGCATACCTGTTCGTATTTCTGCAATGGCTGGGGCTGGTGCTGCAATCCAGCCTGGTGGATGTGCCTTCGCAGGTGCTGCAAGTGGCGCCTTTCCCGCTGATGATCCTGACGCTGCTGTTCGTCAACGTGGGCGACACAGAGTGGGTGGCCCGCATGCTGGCCAGGCTGCCGCGGGGAATGCGCGGCGCGGTTTACCGCCTGATCCGCTTTCTGCGCAAACCGCCGCCGGCCTCGCTGGGGGTGCCATTTGAAAGAGAGTAAAATACTCTCATGGACAAATTCAAAACCTACCGCTGTTCTTTGTGCGGAAAAGTGTACCAACCGCACGAAGCAACTTATACATGCCCCGCCGACGGCGGGAACCTGGATATCCTGTTAGATTACCAGGGGATAAAGAAAGCGTTTTCACCCGAAAAGATCGCAGCCTCCACCGAACAATCCATTTGGCGCTATCTACCCTTGCTGCCGGTGGACGATCCCGGTTTGCAGGGAACGCCGCTGCGCTCAGTGGGTTGGACGCCGGTTTACCAACCCAAAGCCCTGGCCGAGGAGCTCCGACTGGAGCAACTATGGTTGAAGGATGACGGGCGCAACCCGACCGCTTCGTTCAAGGATCGCGCCAGTTCGGTGGTGATCGCGCGCGCCCGCGAAGTCAAAGCCGACGTGGTGGTGACCTCGTCTTCGGGAAACGCCGGCGCGGCGCTGGCCGGCATGGCTGCGGCTGCCAGGCAGAAAACCGTCATTTTCGTGCCGAAAGCAGCGCCGCAAGCCAAGGTGGCGCAGTTGATCGTGTTCGGTGCGCGCGTTTTCCTGGTGGATGGCACGTATGACGACGCCTTCGACCTGTCGCTGAAAGCTGCTGATGAGTTCGGCTGGTACTCGCGCAACACCGGCTTCAACCCATTCACCGCTGAGGGCAAGAAAACCGCCGCATTTGAAATTTGGGAGCAAGTCATCTACAAGGGCAACCTTAAGAAACCCTTGAATGTGATCGTGCCGGTGGGCGACGGCAACATCATCGCCGGCATCCACAAAGGCTTTAAAGACCTGGTCGAACTGGGCTGGCTGGAACACATGCCGCAAATTTACGGTATCCAGCCGGAAGGCTCGGCAGCGATTGCTAACGCCTTCAATGCCGGCACCGAAGAGATCATCCCGGTGAAAGCCGACACCCTGGCAGACAGCGTCTCGGTGGACCATCCCCACGACGGGCTGCGCGCGCTGCGCGCCGCCACCCAAACCGGCGGGCGCTACATCACCATCAGCGACCAGCACATCCTGGCGGCCATCGCCCGCCTGGGGCGCGAAGGGATTTTCATCGAACCGGCGGCAGCCACGGCTTATGCCGGGCTGGAAGCCGCGGTAAAGCAAGGTTTATTCGACGCCAGCGACCCGGTGCTGGTCATGTTGACCGGCAGCGGCCTGAAAGACGTCAAAGCCGCCATCCAGGCCGTCCAACCCGCGCCGATCGTCGAACCGACTTTGGAAGCATTGAAGAAACTCCTTTGATAGTTTATTAGATTCAGATACAATATAAATATGTCAGACAATCTTGCCAAGCAGAAACCCGTCTACAGCGTGGTCGCGCCGGTTTTCAACGAAATTGGCTGCGTGGAAGAATTCTATAATCGGATCAGCGGGGTGATGGGCAGCCTGAGAGCCGCCTGGGAATTGGTGCTGGTGGATGACGGATCCACGGATGGGTCGACTGAGATCATCCGCTCGCTGGCGAAGAAGGACCCGCACGTCCGCCCTGTGATCTTCGCGCGCAATTTCGGACATCAGATCGCGGTTACCGCCGGACTGGATTACGCCCGCGGCGACGCCGTGGTAGTGATCGACGCTGACCTGCAGGATCCGCCGGAAGTGATCCTCGATCTCATCGCGAAGTGGAAAGAGGGCTTTGAAGTGGTGTATGCCGTGCGGCGCAAACGCGAGGGAGAATCCTGGTTCAAGCTGTTCACCGCATCCGCTTTCTACCGCGTGATCTACCGCATCACTGACGTCAAGATCCCGCTGGATACCGGCGATTTCCGCCTGATGGACCGCAAGGTGGTGAACGTGATGGGGCAAATGCGCGAGCGGCACCGCTTTTTGCGCGGCATGGCCGCCTGGGTGGGTTACCGCCAGGTGGGCGTGGAATACGACCGCAAGGAGCGTTTTGCCGGAAGCACCAAGTACCCCTTGAGCAAAATGCTCAAACTGGCTTTGAACGCCATCACCAGCTTTTCCTACTTTCCGCTGCAAATGGCCACCTACCTCGGATTCATCTGCGCGGCGCTCAGCATTGTCGCAATCCCGGTGGTGATCGTCCTGCGCCTTTCGCATGGCGCGGCTTTGCTGGGGCAGGCTACCACGTTGATCATGGTGCTGTTCCTGGGTGGCGTGCAGCTTATCACGCTGGGTATTCTGGGTGAATACATCGGCAGGATCTATGACGAAGTAAAAGGACGCCCGCTTTACATTGTCAGCGAAGCGCCCGATCTCGAAAAATAAACCTATCAGGAGAGTTTTAAATGTCTAAAATCGATTTAACCGTCTATCCCGATCGATTAGAGAATACCATTAAGCGCGCCCGCGAGCGCAATATCATCATCCCGACTTTCGCGCAGATGAAAGACCCGGGCAAGATTCCAGCGAAAGTCAAGGAAGAACTCAAGTCAATCGGCTTGTGGGAGTTAAATCCGCGCAATCTATTCCGCATCACCTGGAAGAATGAACCGAAAGAAAAGGGCGGACAATTCGACGGCGTCAATTACATGGAATTGCCCAAGAGCCTGACCGGCGTGGACGCGCGCATCATCGTGCTGATCGGCAAATGGTTCCCGACGGGCGCGCACAAAGTCGGCGCGTCCTTCGGCTGCCTGGTGCCGCGCCTGGTTACCGGCCAATTCGATCCTGTTACCCAAAAAGCCGTGTGGCCGTCCACTGGTAACTTCTGCCGCGGCGGCGCTTACGATTCCAACCTGCTGGCGTGCCAATCCATCGCCATCCTGCCGGAAGGCATGAGCAAGGAACGTTTCGAATGGCTGAAGACCGTGGCGGGCGAGATCATCGCCACGCCGGGCAGCGAATCCAACGTGAAAGAGATCTTCGACAAATGCTGGGAATTGCGCAAGAGCGGCGAAGATTTGATGATTTTCAACCAGTTCGAAGAATTCGGTAATTACCTGTGGCACTACGAAATCACCGGCCACGCCATGGAAGAAGTCATCAAGAAAGAATTGGGAGCACGCGGCGAATACCGAGGCGTAATCCTCACCACCGGCTCGGCCGGCACGATTGCCTGCGGCGATTACATGAAACAGGCTTTCCCGGGCAGCCTGGTAGGCGGCTCGGAAGCGCTGCAGTGCCCCACGCTGTTGGAAAATGGTTTCGGCGCACATCGCATTGAAGGTATCGGCGACAAGCACGTGCCGTGGATCCACAACGTCAAGAATACTGATTTGATCACGGCCATCGATGACAACGCTGTGGTGAACATTTCGCGCCTGTTCAACGAAAAAGCCGGGCGCGATTACCTGGCTAAAAAAGGCGTACCGCAGGAAGTGGTCGCCAACCTGGATCTGCTGGGCTTTTCCGGCATTGCCAACATGCTCTCGGCCATCAAGATGGCGAAATATTACGAGATGGGCGAAGGCGATATCGTCTTGACCGTCTTGACCGATTCCATGCAGCTTTACCAGAGCCGCCTGAAGGAAATGCACGCTGAATTCGGCGAATATTCCGAACTGGATGCCGCCGCCGACTTCGCGCATTACCTGCACGGCCAGAGCACCGACAACCTGCTGGACTTGACCTATCAGGACAAGCACCGCGTGCACAATTTGAAGTATTACACCTGGGTCGAGCAGCAAGGCAGGACCTATGAAGAAATCCAGGCGCAGTGGTACGACCCGGATTATTGGACCGGATTCCAGTCGCAGGTGGAAGAAATCGACAACCTGATCGGCGAATTCAACCGGAAAGTCGGTTTAATATAAGTTAAGCGAAGATGATTGATACCGGCCAGGCTCGAGTGGGGAACAGCCTGCCGCCACCTTACGCATTGATGCTTGTGGCGGTGATGCCGTCGCCGCGCGATTTGGAAATCGCCCGCGTGCTTGGCTGGTATCGCATTCCATTTCGATTCGCCCCCAAAATTGTCCAGGTCGATTACCTGGCATTCTATCAACCCTCCTGTTTCGGCAAAGAAAACGCCAACCAGATCGAGTATTTCAGCGAGGTGCGCGGCATTGAGCTGACCAAACGCCGCGAGATCATGCGCGATGAGCCCGATCACCCGCGCGCGGATGAAGAATACTATAAGATCCAGCTCGGCCGGTTGGAAACACTGCCAGCTCCGATCCGGGCGGGTAAATGGAAGCGGGTTACTTTCCTGTATACCACCGGCGAATTATTTACAAGGGCGCAGCTCATCAATGACCTGGTGGTCAAATCCGAGGAACGCAAAATATTATGGCATTCGCTGAGAGAAAAAGCCAATCAGTCGGAGCTTTATTCCGGCGTTGAATTTCCGGAGATGGAAATACCCCCGGATGTGTTGGCGATGTTGGGCGACCTGAGCCGGATCAGCGACCGGCAAGATTGGTATCGTGCAATATAATTATCCCTGTTGGCAATATAAAAATGGAGGTGAAACATGGCAACCCTGATCAAGTCCGGGAAGATCATCACGGCTTCCGAGAGCTTTACCGCGGATATTTTGATCGAAGGTGAGCAGATCGCTGCCATCGCCGCGCATATTCCCGAAACAGATGGCATGCAGGTGATCGACGCAGCCGGCAAGCTGGTGATGCCGGGCGGGGTGGACGTGCATACTCATTTCGAACTGCCCATGTTTGGCACCGTTTCTTCGGACGACCATTACACCGGTCATAAAGCGGCGGCATTCGGAGGGACCACCACCGCCATTGATTTCATCTCCCAGGATTTCGACCATTTGCCGGATTGCGTGGCTGCCTGGCATAAGAAAGCGGACGACAAAGCCGCCATCGATTACGGTTTTCACATGAATATCTCGCGCTTCAATCCGGAGATAGCCAGCGAGATTCCTGATTTGAGAAAAGCGGGCATCACCAGCCTGAAAGTGTTCACTGCCTATAACAACCGTCTGCGGCTGGATGACGGCGGAATATTCAAGGTGATGCGCATAGCCAGAGATAACGGCATGCTGGTGATGGCGCACGCTGAAAATGGCGACGTAATCGATGTACTGATCGAGGAGGCGTTGGCTGCAGGCCATACCACGCCGGAATGGCACGCTTTGACCCGTCCGGCCTGGGGGGAAGTGGAGGCGTCCTTCCGCGTGATCACGCTGGCGGCGCAAGCCGAAGCGCCGGTGTATATCGTGCATATGAACGCCAACGGGGAAGCCGAAAATCTGCGACGGGCACGCGCGCAAGGGCTGCCGGTCATGGGCGAGACTTGCCCGCAATACCTGTTTTTCACCATCAAACACTTGCGCCAACCGGACGGCGCCAAGTGGATCTGCTCGCCGCCCATGCGCAGCGAAGAGGATAACGCCGGCATCTGGAAAGCGGTGGAAGACGGCACCATCCAGGTTATGGCTACCGATCATTGCCCGTTCTTTTACGATGGCACCCAAGCGATCACTTATGAAGGGCAACCGATTGCCATTCCCGGTAAGGAGCTGGGCAAGGATGATTTCACCAAGATCCCCAACGGCCTGCCGGGGGTGGGCGACCGCCTGATGGTCCTGTGGACAACCGGCGTCGGCAGCGGGCGCATCAGCCCCAACCGTTTTGTGGAAATGACCAGCACCAACCCTGCCAAGATCTTCGGCATGTACCCACAAAAAGGAACTCTGCTGCCGGGTTCGGACGCCGATATCGCCATTTGGGATCCAAAGAAAGAGATCCAATATGGCGCGGCAATCGCGCAGCACCGCACGGACTACAACCTTTATGAAGGCTGGATGCTTAGGGGTGTGGTTGAAAAAGTCTTCCTGCGCGGCAAATTGATCGTGGATGGTTCGACCTGGTTGGGGAAGCGTGGAGAAGGCCGGTTCATCAAACGTTCAGGAGTCACAGTACTGTAGATTTCATGTTGATCGCGATCATCTTCCTGTTCCTGATCCTCTCAAGCGCGGCTGCGTTTGCGATGAAGAAGCGCGGCGCACGCCGGCCAATGGTATGGCTGGCAACCGCAGCAGCCAGCCTACTTGTCTGGCTGCTGGTGATGTTCATTCCCAGAAATCAATCCATCGCACTGAATTGGCAGAACTGGTTTTTTGCCAGCGGTACGCATATCGGATTGTATTTTCAGATCGAAGGGCGCAATTGGGGAATCATCGCGGCTCTCATGACGGTTCATGTCGCATTCTTGTTCACGAGCGCTTCCAAAGAGGATTTCGGCAAGGATTACATATTCTGGATCGCTGAGACTATGGCGATTGCCTTGACATATGCAGTGCTCAGCGCTGCCGATCTATGGTCATTGATCATCGCGTGGACAGCCATGGATGTGGGAATCTGGTTTTACCAACTGTTTCTGCGCAAGAAATTTGAATCAGATCGGTTGGTGCGGGCTTTTATGGTCCGTTTCAGTGGAAGCCTGCTGCTGATTTTTGCCACTGCCCGGATCGCCGGAGGAGGACACAGTTTGCTGTTAAAGGATATCCCGGCTTCAACCAGCGCCCTGATCTTCCTCGCGGCACTGCTGCACAGTGGTATCTTTCCTCTACCTTTACCGGAAGATAAACGCGAAAGCCACGCGGCATCATTGGATTTTCTCGCAATCCTGCTGCCAGCGATCAGCAGCCTGTTCCTGGTGACGTTTCTGCCCAACCATCAAATTTCTTTTCTACCTGGCATGATCCTGGGGGTGGGGGTGTTGCTCGGACTCGCTTTGATGGTCCTTATCACCGGCAGGGCTGCTTCAGAAACCACAGCCGCATATAACCTGGTTGTTTCATTCGTTTTATTCATTACGTACCGTTTCATCACAAAAACAACCAGCGGATTACAGGGGTGGTATATTCTGATCCTGTTTTTCTGCACCTGGCTGCTGCTGCACGAACGCCGGGGGAAAAGCACGGTTTTTTTTCCGATCCTTGTCATGCTTCTCTTTTCCGGTTTGCCGTTCAGCTTGATGAGTTATGGAAACAGCGGCATTTTAATGAGCGGATTTGGGATTCCGGCGCTGGTTTCTTTTGGCATGCACCTATTCCTTTTGCTGATTTTTTCGCGCTTCGTTTTCCGAAAAAAAGCAGATTTCAATGATTTAGGAACCACAGCACAATTTACCTACAGCACTGCTTTATTCATCACCATCAGTGGATTGGCAGTGATTGAATTTCATGCGATGGCTTCAACGGAAGTTGAGTTGACCGATGCCTGGGCAGGGATGCTGATCGCCATTTTGACATTAGGAATCCACCTCTGGCTGGAAAACCGCCAACGGGCTCTGCCGGCAGAAAACCAATTGGAAAGGATCGACACCCACAGGATCACCAGGTTCTTGTCCTTCGACTGGTTGTTTGATTGGTCGAAAGCCATCTTGAACTGGACACGACCGTTGGTTTCTGGTTTTTCATTGCTGCTCGAGGGAGAAGGCGGCGTTCTTTGGTCAATCGTCTTTCTGGCGCTGCTGGTGACGTTAATCCAAACCGGGTAAATTACGAACATGCTTGCAAATACCCTGTTGATTTTTCTTACTCTAGCTGTCACGATCCTCATTCTGGTGCCGGAAAATTGGCGCTGGAATATCTTCGGCCTGGCCATGTGCTACCTGATTGGATTTGTGCTGATCGTACAGATATGGCCGTTATCTTTGGCGGCGGTGAAATTACTAACCGGTTTAATCGGGATGGTTGTGCTTAGTACTGTAAAAATCAATATGCCCGAGCTGACCGCTGAAAACCGCAGCCGCTCTTACCGGATATTTTTAGTGTTGATTTTGAGCATTGGATGGATCATTGTGACCGCCACCACGGCGAAATTAAATGAGTGGCTGCCAATCGCATATACAAACCTGTATATCGGATTGGTAATTCTGTTCACAGGGATCTTCAAGTTTGCCATCAGCCGCAAGGTTTTCGACGTTGTGATTGGGTTGTTGGTATTCCTGTGCGGATTCGATGTGATCTACTCATCGCTGGAAGGATCGGCTCTGGTCACGGCGATTTACAGCCTGATCGTGCTGGCAATCTGCGTTATCGGCAGTTACCTGGAAGGTTTCTCGATCCATGAGGAGGAAGCATGAGCGCGCCTTTCATCTGGATTGTCCTTCCGATGACAGTTTCTCTTCTGCTTCTGATCATCCGCAGGAATTTTGCGCTTGCCAACCTGATCCAGGTGATGTTTTGTTTTTTGATGGTGTTCTTTATCTTTATCACCCGCATCGAGGAAAGAGGCAACGCGCCGCTGATCGCTCTTTACCTGAAACCATCATTGGTGGTACTGGGAAGGAGCTTTGTACTGAATGAAAGCCAAAAATTTATTATCGGGTTATTCTATTCCGTGCTGACTGCCTGGTCGTTGGTTTTGTTCATTAAAAACGGTCGTTCCAAAATTGTTCCATTGGGCTTGGTACTGACCAGTTTACTGCTGGCGGCGATGGCAGTTGAACCTTTCCTGTATTCAGCGTTAATTGTCGAGGTTGCCATGCTGACCGGAATTTTAATTGCGTTCAGCGTAGACACCGGCCAGAGCAAAGGCATTGTCCGCGTATTGATTTTTTACACCATGGGAATGGCATTCATTTTGTTAGCAGGTTGGTACCTGGCAGGCGGGGAGACTTCCCCAGTCAACGACCAACAGTTGACCCAAGCTTCCCTGCTGCTCGGGATGGGCTTTGTATTCTGGTTGGGTGTGTTCCCATTCCATTCCTGGATACCGTTGATCGCGGAGGAATCGGATTTGCCGGATGGCACTTATGTTCTGACAGTATTACCGCTCGCGATCATCCTTATCCTGTTGAAATACCTGAACGGATTTGCCTGGCTGCGCGAAAGCCAATTGGTGTATCAAGCGTTATTCCTGTTCGGTGCAGTCATGGCATTGACCGGGTCTGTTTGGTCGGTATTTCAAAACCGTATCAAGAAGATGATCGGCTATCTGACAATTTATTTCAACGGTCTCTTGTTGATCGCTCTGGGATTGAATTCCAGCCAGGGGTATCTGATCTTTTCTGAATTGCTGCTGCCCAGATTGTTGAGCATGTTTCTGGTGATGACCTCGTTATTGATTATCGGCGACAGGTATCGACTTGAGAACCTAGCGGACATGCGCTCTTTGTTTTATGAATTCCCATTTTCCACCATGGGATTCCTGATATCCCTCTTCACCATGATCGGGATGCCTTTATCGAACGGATTTTTGCCTCTGCAATCCTTGTATCAGGCGACTGCATTGAATCATCTTCCTATCCTTTTAATCATGCTCTGCGGAGTGGGGATTTTAACTTTCTCATTTATACGATTATTTATGGTTATAATGCTCCCGATAGAAGACGATTATGAAATTGTTACTCAAAAAGAAAGCCGGATTGAAAAAATCGTCATTGCTGTGATGGTCATCCTGAATGTTCTTTCAGGATTATTGCCCAAAGTGATCTTCCCGAGTTTTGCCCAGATCATGAACAGCTTCGATTTACTCATTAGATAGCATAATCACCAAATAAGGATCAAGATGGATTTAGAAAAAGCCCTGCAAAAAATAAGCGATTTGGAAAGCGAAATCGTGGTACTAAAAAAAGCCCTGACAACACAAACCTCCCGGACCAACAACCTGGATGAAAAGGTAAATTCCTTTCTGTCGACTTCGCGGGATCAAAAGAAAGAACTCGAGAGAATCGGTAATTCAGTTAATAACCTGAACTCATTTGACGCCACGATTGCCAAGATGCGCATTGAATTCAGTAAAAAAATGGAGGAAACCGAGAAGAGCATCCTGGCGGATGAAAAAATGCGCGACAACCTGCGCCGGGACGAAATCAAGGCGATCAACCTGGCTCTGGAAAAGAATAAACAGGATCTTCTGAAGGACATCGAACAGAAGTTGAAAATGCAATTGGACGAGACCAACCGTCTGGTGCAAAAATACAAAGAAGTGGAAAGCTCGGTCGAGAGAAAGCTTCATGAAGACGAGGAAACAAAAGGCAGCCTGGCAGGACTGGCAAGTGAATTTGGACAATACAAAAAGAAATTGGAAAGCATCAGCACTGATGTAGAAATTTACAAAAAGTACCAGGGTGAAATCCGTGAAAAACAGGATGCGATCCTAACCAGCATCCGGAATAATGACGCCAGGATCGACGAGATCGTCAACTCGGAAGCGGAAAGGAAACAAACCTTTCTCAATTACATAGAACAAAATACGATCAATCAGCGGGATCGCGAGAGGATGTGGCAAGACTGGCAGCAGCAATTTGACGAATCGATCAAACAGATTTACCGTTTACTGCCTGAGTTGCAGAACCAACAATTGGAGCTGAACAAGAGCAAAAGTGCCTTTGATGAGATCACCCAGCGCTTCGATCGCAGGATCAACGAGATCACTGAACTCTACCGTATGCTGGATGAGAAATTCCGGCAGGAATGGAATACTTACAGAACAGATTCCGACAAGAAATGGTCGAATGTATCGATAGCGTTTGAAGAAAAACAAAGCGGAATAAGCGAACAGATCGACAAGATCAAAGAAAGGTTGTTAACCGTCGAGGACAGTACCCATGAAATGCAGGAAGTGTTGATCCTGATGAGCAAAGAAATCCAAAAAGGCATGCAGGGTTTGATGAATATGGTCAACGGTTGGATGGACGCTTTCGGCGAAATCAAGAGTAATCGCTAGGTTGGAACTCACATGTACGTTCTGGGAACAGCCGGTCATGTGGACCATGGAAAATCCACCCTGGTAAAAGCCCTGACGGGCATCGATCCTGACCGTCTGAAAGAAGAGAAAGA
>CALGUJ010000127.1 GCA_937902055.1 uncultured Pelolinea sp. | reverse complement strand
AAAAAGTAGGTCATCATGAGCGATAACGCTTACCAAACCAACAAGGTAACGGTCATGCTGGCAGGCGCTGGACACGAGGTGGTTTATTACCAGATGCAGCCGCCGTTATTGGCCGACCAACGTTTCATGATCTCGGGGCATGCGGCGCAGTGGTCCATGTTTGAAACCAATTTGAACAATCTGCGCCCCGACCTGGTGATTGTTCAAACCGATATCGCCCCGGATCCGGACACCCTGATCCGCACCTTGCAGAAAATCTCAGCCTGGAGCGGGATTGCGATTGTCGTGTTGCCACTGGCGCATAAGGATTTTCAGGGAGCCTTTGGTAAGGTAGACACCGTGCGCGGGATCTTTGTGGCCCCGGTGAACTGGACCGAGATTGTCCAGGCCGCATACGGCGCGGCAATTACTGCCCGAGCCAAACTCAATCAGGCAGCGCCGATGCAGCAAAACGTTTCCGGTTTTTCGCCGGGAGGCGCATCCGCCTATATCACCGGTACCAAACGGATTGCGGTATTATCACACGCCGGTGGAGCCGGCTGTTCAACCATTGCCGAGAACCTGGCTTACGAACTATCTGTCCGGCTCAGCGTAAAAACCTTGCTGGTTTCCATGGGACTGCCGCCGGCTGCTGCGCCTCATCTGCGTTTACGCTATCTGCCCAACCTGACCGAATACTTTGACCGTCCCGGGAAAGCCACCTTTCAGGCAGCCATTCAACGGCGGGAGAACCTGGAGGTCCTATTGGCCCCCGAATCTTCCCTGGATTATATGCGGATACTGGAGAACTCCAATCACGGGACTGGGGAAGGCAGTATCAACGGGATGTTGATCGACTCGGAAGATGGCCGCTATGCATCGATCGTGATGGATGTGCCTTCATCGGAGGATTTGTGGATGGCGCACTCGATCATCTTTGCCAATTATGCCTTGATCGTCGCTCGTCCTACTCTGGCAGACCTGGCCGCCGTCCGGCACACCCTGAGCCTGCTGCTCTCCGGCCTGAAAAGTGAAAAACGCCTGGCGCGTGAATCGATCTATCTGGTACTCAACCAGTTCACCGATCGCAGCGGGTTTACCCCGCGCAGCTTCCAAGAGGAATTGTCCAAAACCCTGGGTTGGGCGCCGCCTCTGGCCGCGATTGTGCCCTATGATCCCGGAGTTCCGCAAGCACAGGATGATGGCACACCTCCGGTGACACGTGGGGATGAATTTGCAAAGGGTATCCGGGCGATTGTCAATACGCTGTTCCCATCCGTCGGGAATACGATCAGCAGCTCAAACGAACATAAAAGCGTCCTGCGCTTGCCCAAAATTCGTTTTACTTAATCCATAGCGCCGCTTCTTGGCGCTTTTCAAAGAGGAGATCATTTTATATGCCAGGTATTTTAGGGTTATATGATGCGCCGGCAAACGACATTGTTTTAGACGAAGTTACCCGCAGCGCAGTTTTCAACGAAGTCATTGACCAGATCAACCAGGAATTCCAGCCTGGCGTATTGCAAAGCCCCAGTGAAACAGATCGGCGGCGAATCCGGGAACGGGTCGAAGCCCTGATTGCCGCGGCTTTAAGGAAACGGAACTGCCGGCCGGGTGTGCAACAAGAAGGACTTCTCTCAGAAGAGCTCACCCGGCGTATTCTGGGATTAGGGTTTCTGGATATGCTGTTACCGCCAGCACGCACGGATATCTCGGAAATCACGATTTACTCCAGCGGGTTGGTGCAGATCATGCGCAAAGGTTCGGTACGTTGGGAAACGATTGACATGCGACCGGAAGCCGGAGAGATTTGGCGCGTACTGGATCGGCTGATTGGTCCTCAAAATAAAACCCTGAACGAAACCAACCCGAGCATCAACGCCAAGCTGCCGGCAACGAAAGACAATCCGGGCGGCGGGCGCATCAAAGCCCTGCATCCGGTGATCGCTCCTCCGGGAAGAAACCCATCCATCAATATCCGTCTATATGAGCAAAAGCCGGTTAAACCGGAATGGTTGCTGGAACGCGGGGTGATGAATCCCGAGATGATGGATATCCTTCAGCAGGCGATGGAGCAGGGCCGGCGCATCCTGATTTCAGGTGGCACCCGCACTGGCAAGACCACTTTACTCAGCGCTCTATGCAATTTCCTGCCACCAGCCTGGCGTATCGTGAAGATTGAAGATCCGGAGGAAATTTGGGTCGACCGCCCAACCGTTCAGACCGTAGAAGCTCGCCCACAAGCAGTAGGCACAGAGGTAAAACCCTATACCCTGGCAGATGGGGTGGATGACGCCATGCGCATGTCCCCTGATTACCTGGTAATCGGTGAAGTACGCGATGGAATGGCAGCCATGAGCTTATTTCGGGCCTTGATGACCGGTCACAGTGGAGCATGCACCTTCCACGCGGACAGCCCGCGTGAAGCAGCCCGCCGGCTGGCGACCGTGATGGGGGCAGATGCAGGGGTGAAGCCGCATGAAGCCAATCAGATGATTTCTGATGCAGTGGATTTGTTGGTACAGATCGGCATCCG
>CALGUJ010000126.1 GCA_937902055.1 uncultured Pelolinea sp. | reverse complement strand
CGAGATATCCACTCGTGACTGGAGTTCAGACGTGTGCTCTTCCGATCTCAACCATCTGCAGAAACTATCTTTGTCATACTACTCGCGCACGCCGGTCGGCTGGATCATGTCGCGCGTGACCAACGACACCGAACGCGTAGCCGACCTGGTAACCTGGGGGCTGCTGGATTCCACTTGGGGGGTGATCAACATCATCACCGCCATGGTTTTCATGTTCGCCATCAACTGGCAACTGGCGCTGATCGTGCTGGCTGTCCTGCCAATCTTGTTATATGTGGCTTACGAATTCCGCAAGCGCATTTTGGAACAGTTCCGCAAGGTTCGCAAGGTTAATTCCAAGATAACCGCTTCCTTTAATGAAAATATCAGCGGCGTGCGCGTGATCAAGGCACTGGGGCGTGAGGATGAAAATCTGAACGAATTCAAAGTGCTCAGCAGCGATATGCGCCGCTTCGGCTACCGCGCCGCCTGGTTGAGCGCGCTCTTCCTGCCCAGCGTCCAGATCATCTCCGCATTCGCTTTGGGCGGCATCATCTGGTACAGCGGCGCGCATGTCGGCACTGCCCTGCTGACTGTCGGCAGCATCCAGGCGTTTGTCTCTTACATGACCTCCATTCTCTGGCCCATCCAGGACCTGGCGCGGGTTTTTGCCGAAATGCAGCGTTCCCTGGCATCCGCCGAGCGCATCTTTTCACTGGTGGATACGCCGCCCGAGATCCAGGATAAACCCGGCGCGATCGACCCCGGCACCATCCAGGGCGATATTCATTTTGAACACCTGTCTTTCTGGTACGAAGATGAGATGCCCGTCATCAAGGATCTCAACCTGACCATTCGACGCGGCGAAACGATCGCACTGGTCGGTTCCACCGGCGGCGGCAAAACCACCATCGTTAACCTGCTCTGCCGTTTTTACGAACCCAAGCGCGGGCGCATCCTGATCGGCAGCCACGATTACACCGATCTCTCCCTGCAATCCATACAATCGCGCATCGGCGTGGTGCTGCAAACACCGCACTTGTTTTCGGGAACCATCCGCGAAAATATCGCTTACGGACGCTTGAATGCCGCGCCGGAGGAGATCGAAAGAGCCGCAAAGCTGGCCGGTGCCGACCACTTCATCAGCCACCTGGAAAAAGGCTATAACGAAGAAGTCGGCGAAGGCGGCGTGCTGCTTTCGGTAGGTCAAAAGCAGCTCATCAGCCTGGCGCGGGCGGTACTTTCGGACCCGGAGATTTTCATCATGGACGAAGCCACCAGTTCGGTGGACACGCTCACGGAAGCGGCCATTCAAAAGGGCATGGATGCCATCATGCGCGGCCGCACCAGCATCATCATCGCCCACCGCCTCTCCACCATCAAGCGCGCCAGCCGCATTTTGGTGATCGAGGATGGGCAAATCGCTGAAATGGGAACGCACGCGGAATTATTGAAGTTGAAGGGCAAGTACTACAACCTGTATACGCGCCAGTTCCGCTTCGAACGCGAGGACGCGTATGACGTTTTCAAGGACGCTGCTGCCGCTCAACCGTTGGAAGGATGATTTCCACAGGGTTCGTTGACGCATTCATAAGTATTAACCGGCGAAGTTCAGCTTGCGCCGGGTGGTAAAATATGCGTAAATAAGTTCGTTTATAATAAGAACACCAATTTGGAATGGAGTGAAAGAATGAAAAAATCGATGCAAAAAACTCTCGGCTTGATAGCCATTTTGACTACCGCCGCGATGATTCTGACTGCCTGCGGCGCTGCCGCTCCCGCGGAGCCAACCACCGACCCGAACGTCATCTTCACCCAGGTGGCTGAAACCGTGATGGTCAGCATGACACAGACCTACCAGGCCATGCCCCCCACTTCCACACCTGAACCGACTGCCACCACCGCCCCCACCGCGGAACCACTGCCGACCCAACCTGTGGAAGAACAAATGCCCGCTCCCACTATCCCGGTTGGCCCGACAGCCACCGTTCAGCTCTACGGCGACGCTGCCAGATGGAATACGCAAAGCCCGGTGGACGGTAAAGTCTTCACTGCCAACCAGGATTTCACATTCCACGTGTGCATGGCGAACGTCGGTTCCACCAGTTGGACCACCAGCTATTACCTGGGCTACATCGATGGACCGAAAGTCTGCTTCAATTCCAAAACCTATGTCGGAAAAGTTGTGGAACCCGGAAGCAAGTGGTGCTTCGATCTCTCCTGCCAGGCGCCCGGCACCAGCGGCCCGTATACCACCTATTGGTTCATGAAGAATGCCGACGGCACCAAGGTAACCAACGGCGAAGTGTATTTCACTTACAAAGTCCAGTAATAAATCCTTTCCCGATACAAGCAACGGGCAGGCGCTAGGCCTGCCCGTTTTATTGTTAACAACAATTGCATTGCTTGGATGGGATTGTTTATTGAATAAGAACGGTTCGTTATTTAGCGGTTACCGTTGTAAACCCATATTTTGCCAGGACGGCCTGCCCATCGGTGGATAGCACATAATCGACGAATGCCTGCGCCAATTCGGGATTCTTGCTGTCGGCAATCGCGGCAATCGGATAGGTGGCAATCGTGTTCAGCTCGTCCGGGATATCGATGCTGTTGACGCTTTCAGCAACGTCCGCCGTGATGTCGGTCAGATAACAAATACCGGCATCGGCTTCACCCAGCGATACCTTGGTCACAACGGATTTTACGTTGTCTTCATACGAGACCACGTTCGCCAGAACGTCATCTTTGAAAGCGGCGCCAAAGGCGGCGTCAGCGCTGGCCTTGTCGAGAAAATCGAGGCCGTATTGGCCTACCGGTACGCTTTCGTCGGCCAGCACGAGTTTCAGGCCCGCTTTCGCCAGATCTTTCAATTCAACCAGACCGCCCGGATTTTCCTTGGGGAAGATCACTACCAGGCGGTTATAAACGAAAGGTTGTGCGTTGTCGACATTCACCCGCTGGGCATCGATCGCGGCAGTCATATATTTATTGCTGGCGCTGGCGAAAACGTCCACTTCGGCGCCTTGCGCCAGTTGTTCAGCCAAGGCTTGGGAACCGGCAAAGTTGAAAGCTACCGTGACGCCTTCATTTTGGGCTTCAAATGCCAGTCCGATTTCGGTGAATGACTCGGTTAGCGAGGCTGCCGCCAGCACGGTAAGCGTGCGCGGTTCGACCGGGGCGCTGGTCGGTTCGGCAGGCGCCTCTTCAACTACGGTAGCCGCTTCAGGAACAATTGCCTGAGTGGTGCAGGCTGCGGTCATTAACAAGGCAGCCAACAGGAATATGGATAATACTTTCGAGCGCATTTTTTTAACCTCCTTGGGTTAGCTTGGATTGTATTTTGCTCAAGAATATATTTATTAATTGATTATTCATCTTATGAGCATTATGATTGTAACATCAATCTGTTATGAAGCCCATCTTCCTGTGAGTAATGAGGTCGAACTTTTTAATAATTTTTAATAATCCGGCATCTCTTGGGCAAGGTGTTTGTTTAGAACGTTTTTAACCAATACCAGCGTCAGAAACGAAAAACAGATCAGGATGATCGATAAGGTCAAAGCCACGTTTAGCTCAATTTCGAAACCGATGTATATCGCGAGGGGCATGGTTTGTGTGCGGCCGGGAAAGTTGCCGGCGAAAATGATCGTCGCGCCGAATTCCCCCAACGCGCGCGCCCAGGTCATCACGCTGCCGCTCAGCAAGGCGTTTCCGGATAATGGCAGGATGATATACCGGAAGATTTGCAGCCGGTTGGCTCCATCCAGCGCAGCCGCCTGCTTCAACTCTTTGTCAATGGCGGCGAATCCGATCGCAGCGGCCTTGATGTAGAACGGCGCAGCGATGAACATCTGCGCCATTACCACCGCAACGAAAGTAAACGGAATCGTGATGCCTCTGCTTGCCAGCAGCGCGCCGATCAAACCTTTTCTCCCAAATGCCATCAAAAGCGCAACGCCGGCTACCGATGGCGGCAGGACGGTCGGGATGTCCACCAGGGTGTCGACCAGGCTATATCCGCGGAATTTGCGACTTCCCAGCAGGTAAGCGACTGGCGTCCCGAATACCAGCGTCAGGAGCGTTGAGATGGTCGACGTCGTCAGGCTGAGAGTAATCGCCTGGATGACTTCCCGCTCATTCAGATTATTAATGAAATCCTCAGGCTTACTGCGCAGGAAGATGGATATGATCGGGATGGCAATGAACAGTAAAAACGGCAGTGAAAGCAGCCGCCAGGTTTGTTGATGCCATAATTCGCTTTTGACCGGAATTTTTTTCGGCATATCCATGCTTCGATTATACCAAGATGCTATCCAATATCGGAATATTCATTATTTGAGCAATTCTGGTATGATTGGAAGACCGCGTAAAATATCGAGATGCGATATGATTCATATTCCTTAAATCGGTAGCGCGTATGATCATGCACCCGGAGAAAAGTTATGTTGAAACCGAAACCTGTTCATGAAGTAATCGAACTTGTCAAAAGCCGCTATTATCATTTGCGCGTTGGTACGGAAAAAACATCATATCTTGATGCGCTCGGCCGCGTGTTGGCGGTTGACATTGAGGCGGATACTTACTTGCCGCGTTTCAACCGCGCTACGGTGGATGGATATGCCGTTCTCGCTGCGGATGTCGCCTCTTGTTCCCCGGAAAAGCCGGTGAACCTGAAGCTCATCGGAGAAACCCGCATGGGTGAACATGCGCTTATGCAGTTGAAAAGCGGTCAATGCGCGTATGTTCCCACCGGCGGTGAGATTCCCGCAGGCGCGGATTCCATGATTATGATTGAAACTACCCGTAACCCGGGAGACGGAACCATCGTTTTTAGCGAATCCATCTCTTCCGGCATGAATATGATCCTTCGCGGCGAGGATACGCAACCCGGTCAGCTCATCATCCCGGCCGGCAAACGCCTGAAAATTGCCGATATCGGCACACTGGCCGCCATGGGGATCGTGAGCGTGCCGGTGATGAAGAAGCCGCGCGTAGGCATTATCTCAACCGGCGACGAGATCATCCCCGCCGACCAACCCCTGAGCGCCGGTTTGATCCGCGATGCCAATACCCCCATGCTGCGTAATGCCGTGCTCGTCAACG
>CALGUJ010000125.1 GCA_937902055.1 uncultured Pelolinea sp. | reverse complement strand
GGCGTGAAGCCCATGAATACGTTATCCGCCGAGATGCGCGCGTCGTAATAGAAGTTATACATGGCCACAACGTCGTTGGGGTCGTCGCTCAACATGCCGTATTCCCTGTCCAGCCGCGGGGAGACGTACAAGCGGCCGCCATCTTCAAGCGCCAGGCCATCCGGGAATGTCCGGAAGGGGTACATGATGGTCGCGTAACGCTCGTTGAGTTTTTGATAGCGCACAAAATACTTGTAGTTGTGCATCAGGGGCGATACCAGCATGGCGGCGATGCAAAACAGCGGGATGACGGCGCTGGCCCAATGGAATTTCCTGATCCAGATGACAGAAACCAGCAGGATGGAAAGGATCACCGGATAATACAGGCTGTCGAGCAGCCTGGAAAAGTCGAAAGACATGGCTGCGGCGTAAGCCAGTAAAGCCGCCCGCAGCGCGATGACCAGTATGCCCGCGCCTGCCAGCAGCAGCCCGAATCCCAGCCAGGCGCGCCGCTCCTTGGGCCATTTGAAGCGCAGGAACTGCGGCGCCAGCATGGCCACCATCGGCAAAGCCGGGAAATAAAAGCGTTCGATGATGCCCCAGGGGATTTTGACCATGTTGACGGTCACAAAAGCCGCCATCAACAGCGGGTACACGCAGGCCAGTTTGCGCGGCGCGTCCAGTTTATCCCGCAGGCGCAGGCAGCTCACCAGGTAGAGCATGAATGGCAGCAGCAGGTCGTCCAGAAAATACTGGCGGTACCAGTTATCCGGGTCTTCGTAAAACACCCGGCCGAAATCGTAATGCGTGAAAATGGCGCCGAAAGTGGAGGGGCGGATGGCGAAGAACGGGTCGCCCAGGATAAAGCCATCCAGCAGCATGAAAATCAACACGCCGGCGCCCAGGCCGATTAGCAGGGGCTTGATCAGGTCAGGCAGCCGGCGCCACTGCCAGCGTCCGCTTTCTTCGAACAGGTACCCCGCCAGGAGTAAATTGATGAATACGGTGGTCTCCTTGGTCTTGAAAGCCAGGAAAGCCAGCGTCCCCAACGCCATCAGGGCGTAATTGCGCTTTTCAGGCCGGCGCAGGCCATAGAGGTAAGCCGTAAGGTAGAGCGTCACCATCAGCATGGCGGTCAGATCCACGGCCGGTTCGCCGGAATAATCCACCAGCATGGGGTAAGCCAGGAAAAACCCCGCCGCCAGCAGCCCGTGCAGCGGGTTGCTCCCGCGCAGGAAGGTGCGCGCGTTGTAATACACCAGGCCGATAGTGAGCGCGATCACGAAACCCCAGAAAATGCGCACGCCGATCAGCGGGGTGGGCGCCACGCTCATGAATAGTTTTTCCAAATAGATGTGGAAATAGCGGTTGCCGTAGCTGGGTTCCTTATAATTGCGCAGGCCGATGTCGATGTACATGAACTCGTCCGAAAAAACCGGGGCCCCGGCATAGATCGCCAGAACAGCCCAGATCGCGATCACCATGACGACCAGGATTATTTTTTCGAGTCGCGAAATTTTCATGCAGGTTCCTTCCACGCGGGTATTTGCTGCTGATTTTACTATAGGAGCATCTTCCCTCGGCAGGTTGGCAGCCGGCAGAAGTTGGAAGTCCTTTATAATTGCCAGCAGTTCTACTCGTAAGGATAGATATGCTCATTCATTCCGCCGCACAACTGGTCACCCTCACGGCCCAGCCCCAGCGGGGCAGCCGCATGGGCGAACTGAACATCATCCCCGATGGCGCCGTGCTGATCGAGGGCGAAAGCATCGCCGCGGTCGGCTCCAGCCGGGAGTTGCTGGAGCGCTACCCGCACGAAGAGCGCTACGACGCCGGCGGGCGCGCCGTCATTCCCGGATTCGTCGATCCGCACACGCACCTGATCTGGGCCGGCAACCGCGCGGCGGAATTCGAAATGCGTTTGGAAGGCAAGAGCTATATGGAGATCATGGCCGCGGGCGGGGGCATTCAATCCACCGTCAACGCCACGCGCGCCGCCGCGCCCGCGGATTTGCTGGCGCAGACCCGCGCCCGCGCGCGGGAGATCTTCGCGCTGGGCAGCACCACTGCCGAAGCCAAGACCGGCTACGGGCTGGAGTGGGAAAGCGAACTGAAAGAGATGCAGATGCTGCTGGAGCTCGGCCGGCAGGGGCCGTTGGAGATCTGGCCGACTTTCCTGCCGGCGCACGCCGTTCCCTCTGAATATGCCGGGCGCGCGGATGCGTACGTCGCTTTGATCTGCGATCGCATGCTGCCGGAGTTGAAAGCCTGGTGGGCGGCCAACGCCGCCGGGCGGCCGCTGCCCTTCGTGGACGTTTTTTGCGAAAAAGGCGCCTTCAGCCTGGAACAGACCCGCCGCATCTTCGAGAGCGCCCAAAACCTGGGCTACCCCCTGAAGGTGCACGCGGATGAATTCGAGAACCTGGGCGGGGCGCGCCTGGCCATGCAAATGGGCGCCGCCTCGGCCGACCACCTGGTGAAAACCTCGCCGGAGGAAATCGCTTTATTCGGTCAAAGTCCAACGGCCGCGGTGGCGCTGCCCTGCACGCCCTTCGGTTTGCACGAGGAAGATTACACACCGGCCAAAGCGATCATCGAAAATGACGGCCTGCTGGCGCTGGCCTCCGACTTGAATCCCGGCACAGCCTGGTGCGGGAACATGCAGTTCGTGATCGCCCTGGCCTGCCGCGCCATGCGCCTCACCCCCGCGCAAGCCCTGGCGGCCGCCACCATCAACGCCGCGGCGGCCATCCGCCGCGAAGACGCGCTGGGTTCCATTCACCCCGGCAAGCAGGCCGACCTGCTGGTGCTCGCGGTCGATGATTACCGCCACCTGGCCTACCGCTTCGGCGGCAGCCTCGTCCAGGATATCTTCAAGAAAGGCAAGCTCCACACGAAAAAAGCATTATGTTGAACCTCGCAACCGCCCGTCAGTGGTACCCGAACGGCGACGCCGTGCACGGCTTTGACCATATCGAAAGAGTATACGGCATGTGCCAGCGCATCGGCCGGGAGGAAGGCGCCGACATGGAAATCCTGCTGGCCGCCGCCCTGCTGCACGACTCGCAGGGCAGCCACCCCGGCCAGGGCCAGCGCAACGACCATCACCTGCGCTCGGCCGAATTCGCCGCCGAGGTGCTGGCCGCGGAAGGCTGGGGTGAAGAACGTATCCGCGCCGCGCAGCACTGCATCCGCGCCCACCGCTACCGCCGCGGAGAGGAAGCCCCCGCCACGCTGGAAGCTAAAATCTTATTCGACGCGGATAAGCTGGACGTGATCGGCGCCGTGGGCGTGGTGCGCGCCCTGGCTTACGCCTTCCAGGTCCAGCAGCCGGCATTTGCCGAACCATCCGCTTCTTTTATAAAAGAAGGAAGTAAAGCCCCCGGCGAAGGCCACAGCGCCTACCACGAGTATTTGTTCAAGCTGAACAAGATCGCCGCGACCTTATTCACCCCCACCGCCCGCCGCATCGCCGCCCATCGCCAGCAATTCCTGGATGAATATTTCGAGGAACTGGCCGCGGAAATGCGCGGGGAACAGTGATAACTTATTTACCAGGAGAATTTTCAACCCATGCTGCCATCCATTGATTTTTTAATTGACATTTCCAAAGAAGCCGGAGAGATCCTGAAAGAAGGCTTCGGCAAGAGCCACCAGATCACCTATAAAAGCGCCATCAACATCGTCACGGAAATCGACCGCAAATCCGAAGATCTGTTGGTCAGCCGCATCCGCGCGGCTTTCCCTGAGCATTCCATTGTGGCGGAGGAAAGCGGCTTTTTCGACGGGCGCAATGACCACCGCTGGTTCATCGACCCGGTCGACGGCACTTCCAACTACGCCAAAGGCTTTCCCATGTTTTGCGTCTCCATCGGTTATGCCTATCAGGGCAGGGTGCGCCTGGCGGCGGTTTACGACCCCTTACGCGATGAAAGCTATTACGCCGAACGCGGCCAGGGCGCCTGGCTGAACGGCGAGCGCATCCACGTGACCGCCACTGACCGCCTGATCGACAGCATGCTGGTGACCGGTTTCCCTTACGACATGGACGAGATGGATAACAACCTCAAACACTTCGCGGATATGTCGCACAAAGTGCATACCATCCGCCGCCTGGGCTCGGCGGTGCTCGACCAGGCTTACGTGGCCGCTGGGCGACTGGACGGGTATTGGGAGATCGGCGTGAGTGCCTGGGACATTGCCGCGGGCACGCTGTTGATGGAAGAGGCCGGCGCGCTGGTCACCACGGTCAAAGGCGACCCGGACTTTTTCAAACCGCCCTTCGATGTGCTGGCTGCCAACCCCGCGCTGCATGCGCAGCTCCTGGCGGTCCTGAATTCGTAATCGGTTTGCTGTCGCGCTCATGGATCGATTACCGCGCGGGTATAATTTTTATCAGGACGTTTCACCGGCGTCGATAAGAACCATCCCCCTTATGCGTGATCAGGGATCGGATTTAAGAAACAAGGATAAAAAATGGCAAATGAATCCAAAGTAATGGAACCCACCCGCTGGAGCCTGGATGACCTGTACCCCTCCGGCGATTCCAGGGAAATGCAGGCGGCTTTCGCTGAACTGGAAAATCTGGTCGGCGCTTTTGAAAAGGTGCGCCCTGAACTCAAGGACGACATTCCCTTCGAGCATTTTCTGCGCATCATCAAGGACATGGAAGCCATCGTCAAGCTGATGCAGCGCATCGGCGGATACGCCGAATTGTGGTTCTCCGAAGATACCCAGAACCAGTCCGCCATGAGTTTGTTGGCGAAAATCGAACAGCTTTCCGCAGACATCTCCAACCGCGTGCTGTTCTTCAGCCTGTGGTGGAAGGATCTGGACGACAAAGCCGCGCAGCGCCTGATCAAGAACAGCGGCGATTACCGCTACTGGCTGGAGGAAATGCGCCATTTCAAACCGCACACCCTCAGCGAACC
>CALGUJ010000124.1 GCA_937902055.1 uncultured Pelolinea sp. | reverse complement strand
GGGTTTGGCCGGTGAGAAAGCAGAGATAGTCGATAAAATGACAACCCTCGCCCACAAGGCGGCCACCGCCCTGGTCAGGGTCGTGCAGCCAGAGGGAAGCGGGGATGAAACCCGCATTGACGCGGTAGTGGATGTAGAAGGGTTCGGCCGAATCCTGAAAGAAAGATTTCAGCGCGCGCGACATGGGCGCAAAACGGCGATTGAAGCCAACCGAGAGACAGGGATGACCCTTCTTCTCCAATGCTTCCGCGATGCGATCCAGCTCTTCCTTCTGCAATGCCAGGGGTTTTTCACAATAAACGTGTTTGCCGCTTTTCAGCGCTTTGAGCGCCAGGGTGGCATGCGATTGGTGGCGGGTGAGGACGGCAACCACATTGATGTCTTTCGAAGACAGGATATCCTCTGAGCTGGAAGTGGCAAATGAAAAACCAAACTTGCGGGCGCTATGCTGGGCGGAAAGACCGCCGGAGGAGGCCACCCCCGCGAGGCGAGCGCCGCCGGTTTTCTTGACCGCGGGCAGGAAGACGGCGTTGGCATAATTGCCCGCGCCGATCACGCCGAGCGAAAGGTCGGCGGTCTCGGACTTGTGTTCGGTGGAAGGAGCCAGCAATACTTTCCGAGCCGGTTTTTCATCAATAATTGGATATGTTAGCAAGACACCCAGGTAGGGTTCGGACTGTTTGCCGGTGATCAGTTCATACGCATGGGGTGCCTGCTCGATGGAAAAGCGGTGGGTGATGAGAGCTTGCATATCAAGGCTGCCGGCAGCCAATAAGTCGACAAAAGCTTGCAAATTGCGGCCCTCCGTCCAGCGCACGTAGCCCACGGGGTAATCGCGCCCTTCCTCTTCATACTCCGTATCGTAGCGGCCGGGGCCGGAAGAACGCGCCACCTGGATAAAGAGCTCTTTTTCGTAATACAGCTTGCGTTGGATATTCAACCCGACAACGCCCAGGGAGATCACGTGGGCGCGATCGCGCGCGATTTGGGCGGCCAGATTGACGGTTTCATCGGAAGGCGTATCGGCGCAAATCAGGATCGCGTCAAAACCTCTGCCGCGGGTCAGCGCCAGATAATCAGCCGCGATGTTGCGGTTGGAATCGGCGGTAAAACCAAGCTTGCGGGCAAACTTCACGCGCGACTGGGAGATATCCATGCCGATGACTTCGCAGCCGGCGGCGCGCAGCAACTGCGCGGTGATCAATCCCAACAACCCCAGGCCGATCACGGCCACTTTTTCGCCGATCTGCGGATTAGCCAGGCGGATGCCGTTGAGGGAGATAGCGCCCATAGTAGCGAAAGCGGCGGATTCGAAATCGACATTTTCGGGCAAATGCGCGATCAGATTGACAGGTACCAATGCGTATTCGGCATGCACGGCGTGGCCGCCGCCTGCACAGACCACCCGGTCGCCGGGTTTGAAATCGGGCACATCCGGGGCGGATTCGATCACAATGCCGGAGGAGGAATACCCCAGGGACATCGGCTGGTCGAGACGGTTCATGGCGGATTCATAGGTGGTCAACAATCCTTCCCGTTTGGCTTTTTCGAGCACCTGTTTGACCAGGTCAGGGCGGGATTGGGCTTTGCCTACCAGGCTTTTTTCAGCAAATGAAACCAGGTTGCGCTCAGTACCGGCGGAGACCAGGGATGCGGCTGTGCGAACCAGAACGGCGCCTTTGCGAAGCTGGGGTACGGGAACATCAACCACTTCGGTTGCGCCACTTTTCATGTTCTGCAAAACCTGTTTCATACCTACCTCGGGATGCGGGAATAAATCGAACGCTAGTACGATTATACCCAGAGTTTAGATATGACCGGGACAATGGAATAAATAAAAAAAAAGCAGGCCGCGGCCTGCTTTATGGATCGTTTACGAGTCGGATGTTCCGAAGCGGCTGAGCAATATACCGCCCACACCGATGGAACAGAAGAACGAGTTGATGAAGAATCCGGCAATCGGAATGAGCGTGATGGCGGAAATGGCGACGCCCACCACCAAAGCCCCAAAAGCCGCGGTGCCTTCCACGCTCCATTGCAGATGCAGCCATTTGGTAAGCTGAATCCCAACCATGTTGCTGATGACCGCCCAACTCCAAACCACGCAGACGAGCAGCGCCAGGAGCATGATCAATCCGATGGGACTGAGACAAATGGTGACGAACAATACCAGCGAGATAACTGGCAGCGAGAAAAGGGTCAATAACCCGGCACCCCAAGCGACCGCCGGATTTTTTCGGATGGCAGCGATCACGCTGAATGTGGGCTGGTTGAACAAGGCGGTGGCGATCAACGTGAATATGAGTAATGCGACAATGCGCAGGAATTGCAGCAGCAGCCAAAAACCGGGCTTGAGCCATTCCAGCAGGTTGGTTACATCCTTGCCAATATTTTGATCAGCCGAAACGGGAATCACATAGGTGTTGATCTTCCCATTAACGACAGCCTGGGGGCTGATATCGGTTTGGTTGAATATCTGGTTAAGTGAACCTTTGATCACCGCGGTATCGCCCAACTCCGCGTTTCCGGCGAAGACATTCACGTTCCCTTCAACCGTTCCATCGATCTCAAGCGTACCGCCGATGACGCTGATGTCGCCGGTGACCAAAGCGCCCTGGCGGATGATCAGCGTGGTTCCGACGCCGGAAATATTGCCGGTGATGCGTTCATTCTTTTTTAAGATGTACATATCCCCGGAGAGAAACTGGCTGGGATAGGTTTCGGAGAAATTGTCCGCCGAAGTTTGTTCGGCGGATTTCAACGAGCAAGCAGCCAGCGATAAAGCCAGCAGCGCAAGGGTAAGCAGCGTTAGGACTTTATTCAATCCGGATTTCATCAGTTTGAACTTTCCTCTGTTTCAGATTCCAAAGCGTAAAGGCCGCGACCATGATAAAAGCGTTGACCAGCCCGAAGAAGATAAAGCCCAGCGTGAGGGGAATGGCGATGGGCATGCGGTAAAGCCAAAGCCCAAGCGCGGACAGGCCGCTGGTGATGGCGATGATCATGTTCGTCAAGCCATTGAACGCGTCGGCGATCATCTGCAGGAAGGAACCGCTGGCTACCATATAGGTGAGCGAAGCGGCAAACACCAACATAAACAAGCCGATCAGGGTCAACCGGTATCGGCGGATTTTTTGCAGGTTCTGCTTTTTGAGCGCATAAGCCTGCCAGCGCGTTGAAAAGCCCGAGGCGGGTGCTTTGACCTGGGCATGGGTCATCAAGCGCTTGCTGGCCTGCCAGCCGGTATCCAGGCGCTTGCAGCGCGGGCACACCGACAGGTGTTTTTCCATCTCCTTCTTTTGGCTGACATCTAAATGCAGTTCATCGAGGATCCAATTTTCAAATGGTTTGTGATTCATGTTGCCTTCTTTCTGCCGTCAGGTTTTCCTGATCGTCATTCCATTGATCTGCCATGTGCTGCCGGGCACGATGCAGACGGCTTTTTACTGCACTTTTGGTAATCGATAACGCCTGACAGATTTCATCTTCCGATAGTTCATAAAAGTACCGCAGCACCAAGACCGCGCGATCGTTTTCGTTCAACGTTGCCAACTGTCTTTGGATCTCTTCCGAGAATTCCGTATCCAGCATGGCGCTTTCGGGATTGGGCGCGGGATCTTCAGCGTTGAATTCGATGATCTCATCCAAATCCACCGTCGGCAGCCGCTTTCGGCGCTGCTGGTCGATGCAGTAATGGGCGGCGATGGAGAGCAGCCAGGTGGCGAAGGGACGCTCCTCGTCATAGCGGTTGAGGTTGTTGTAGGCGCGCCAAAAAGTCTCCTGCGCGGCATCTTCGGCAGCTTCAGAATTGCCGAGCATGCGGTAGCACAAGTTATATACCGGGTTCTGGTACGATTCCACGATACTCGTATATGCTTCCTGGTTACCTTGTCTGGCGAGTTTGAGGTTCTCTGCCTCTGAGATGATCACGAGCTGCTCCAAATTTGGTACTTGTTTCTAGCCTATATACGCGATGTTCATAAAAAGGTTTTCCGATTTCTATTCTATTCCATATAATTAATCGTGCAAATGATCTCAAAATAAACTTTTCAACCAAACACCGGGAGGGATGGAAATGTGGACAGACCAGTTGAAGATCAATCCGATTCCAACGTTGTTGGATGGGGAAGACAAGGCGCTGCAATATTTCACCGAACGCGATCTGTTAGGTTTGGAAGTAGAAACCGCGGGAGAAGCCTTGTGGGAATTGAAAGCGCCGGTTGAAATCTTGCGGCGGCAAAGGATGGATGGGGCATGGGTTTACCGGGGAAACCGGCCGGGGGACGAATTTGGGGAAAATTACGAGCTACTGGAAACCTGGAAGAACTTGCGCTTTCTGGTGGAGATGTATGGATTCGACCGCCGGCACGCGGCCATCCAACGGGCGGCAGATTTCATATTTGCCTGCCAAACCCGCGAAGGCGATATCCGCGGCATCCTTGCGAACCAATATATGCCATACTATATGGGCGCCATCATGGAAATCCTGATCAAGGCAGGTTACGGAGAAGATGAACGCATCCTTAAGGGTTTTCAATGGTTATTGGATATGCGTCAGGCAGACGGGGGATGGATCATTCCGCTGCAACTTTACAAGATCCAGGAGTTCTACCGTGTTTACAACAGAGCGCCTATTCCGCCTGAAAAAAACAAGCCCTTCTCGCACATGGCGAGCGGAATGGTCATTCGGGCTTTTGCGGCGCATGCGGAATACGGGCGAAGGCCGGAGGCGCAGCATGCGGTCAGGCTGCTCAAGGGGCGCATGTTCCAGGCGGATGTTTATACCTCGCGGCAGGCGATCGCTTATTGGTACAAATTGCAATTCCCGTTTTGGTGGACCAGCCTGCTGACCGTGCTGGACAGCCTGATGCGAATGGATTTCATTTTGGATGATGAAATCCGTCAGGGATTGGACTGGTTCATCCAAAACCAGGATCATGACGGGACATGGCATACCAGTTACGGCGGATTAAAAGGCACACGGCCGACGGGGTGGGTAACACTGGCGGTTTGCAGGATCCTAAAACACTACCTGCCGTAAGACGCCAGAATGATTGAAATGTATCCCGAGATTCGATAAGATAGATTAAAGGTTTGTTTTAAAAATTCCGGTCCGAATTGCGTATAATTCAGACGGAGATGTTTACGTTCGTCAGATCATGGTTTTGATATTGAATACGTTCAAAAAACCCCTCTTGGCAGATCCGGAAATTCTCAATTTAATCTATTAGTGCAATCTAGATCACAGACAACATGGCATTAAAAATGACAGGAGACAAAAATAATGAAATGCTGGAATTGCGGAACTCAGAACCAAAAAACCGCCAGAATATGTAAAAAATGCGGCAGCGACCTGACCCAATCGCAAGGCGATAGCCAAGCGGCTAATGAGTCAAATCAGGAGAAGAAAGCACTGCCCGTTTTGTGGATTGCCCTGGGCGTGGCAGCGATTGTGCTCATTGTGGCGCTGTTGATCTTCGCGATCAACTTCAGCTCAAAAAATAACTTCGAAAACGCGGTGCAAGCTACTTTAACAGCCGTAGTGCTGCCGGCGGGGGAAGAAAACGCGGGAACTTCCGGCAGCAGCACGGCCGATCAAGCTGTTTCTCCGGCGGCGGAACAAGGCGCGGGCTGCGAATATGCCACCTGCGCGTGGATGGCAGAGGACCAATGCGTGAGCTGCGGAGGTACCTGGCAAACCTACGGCAGCGAATCTTTCTGCGATTGCAGTGAAAACAAATGGCAATCGCAGGATTTGGAATGGTGCCGGTTCGAAGGAGGCAGCTGGTTGGAAAAAGAAGACCGCTGCACATTCCAGGGCGGCAGCACTGCTTCCGGGCAGACGGCTTATTCTTCCGCATGCGCCGACCTTTACTATGCCAAAGCCAGTGGCGACGAGGCCGGATACGAAGTTTACCGCGCAGCATGCAAAAACGCCGGAGGCGTGGATCAATGCTGGGACGAGGCATGCAATCTTTCGGTCTGCTTGTGCCCCAACGAGGATAACCTGCCAATCTCCTGTGATTGGGTTTCAGGGCAGAAAGTCGATTCCAACCTCAAGTGCTACGATGAAAACGGCACCTGTTGGTTGACGATCGAACCAACCGGCGCGTTCGGGAACCTGAGCGAGGGAGAAGGGCGCCTGGACGCCATCGTGACCACCAGCGAAGGGAAAACCTATTCCTCTGTGGATCTGGAGCGGGATGCCAGCGGATGTATCTACGATAGCAACCGCATATCCTGCCTGATGACGGATGAGGGTGCGTTTAACACCACGACAGTGGAAAATATTTACGTTTGCATGGATCAGTGCTGCCAAAACCTGGAAAAGCTCGAATCAGGAGATGTTGTGATCCAGTCCGGTAATTGCCCGGGAAGCGGCAATCTGGAAATCCGCGAATTCACCCTGATTCAGGGCGTGCTGACGTTGAAGATCAGCAACAGCCTGGGATGGGACGTGGGTGCACTGGAAGTCTTTTTGGATGATGCCAAGGGGGATCACTGGACGACTTTGACTTGCCACACCGACAGCATGTACGATAACGTGATGGATTGCGAAGGCTGGGCGGTGTATAAATCCGGTTTCGCGACTTTGAATTTTTACTATGGGTCGGGCGTGAATGCCTGCTCGGTTTCGGGAGTCCGCTTCCAAATACCCGAAATGAGCAAATGCAACTACGATCAACATTATTGCGCTTACACCGATACCTGCTGTTCATCGGGAAGGACCTGCTGCACGTGCGGGTGCAAGCGCCTGGATGATGATGAAACCTGCAGCGACGTTTGCGATTAACCGGTTCAGAAAAGCGTAGTCATCCCTTTATTATTTAGGGATCGAGCGCCAATAAAACTACAAGCGATCCTTTCGACAGAGCGTCGGGATCGCTTGTTTGTATTAACTGACGAGCATTAGCGCGGGCGGCATACCGCTGTGAAAACAATTATCCCGGAGCCAATTCCAACCGCAAGCCCTGTTGTTCCAGAGAGCGCACATCATCCGGGTTGATGCCCCGGTCGGTGATCAACAGGTCAAAGTCCTGCAAGGGCGCCAGGAATGCGGTTGAGATACGGTTGAATTTCGAGTGATCAACCACCAGGATCGTCTGGCGGCCGATTTTGAGGATGGCGCGGTCTGTGGCGGTTTCCGCCATGAAATCATTGGTCACGCCATAATCCAGGCTGACGGCGCGCGCGCTGATGAAAACTTTATCCGCGCGCACCTCGCTCAGGGCTTTTTCCGCGACGTGACCGATAAATGACAACTCCGATTCTCGCAGGAAACCACCCAAAATGATCAGGTTGATGCCTGCGCGGCCGACGAGCGAGTTAATGATGGGGAGCGAGTTGGTGAGAATGGTGAGATGCGTGAATTCAGGCAGGTGGCGGGCGATGGCATGAACGGTGGTGCCGCTGCCGAGAAAGATCGTTTCACCGTCGGTTATCCATCGGGCAGCCGCCCGGCCTATCTGGTCTTTTTCCCGGGCGTACTCATCTCCGCGCTGAAATAC
>CALGUJ010000123.1 GCA_937902055.1 uncultured Pelolinea sp. | reverse complement strand
GATCCATTCCGGTCATTTACGGCGGCAGCGTCAACCCTCAGAATGCGCTTCCGTTGATCAACAAACCCGGCATCGACGGTTTGTTCATCGGCCGCTCCGCCTGGAGTGCGGACGGTTTCACGCACATCATCTCGATGGTGGAAAGGTCCCTCGCTTAAAAAGCAGGGGTTTTTTCAATTTTTGGATCGAATTTCTCCGGATAATTTGTTAACTTTTTCTTTACCTTCTGTTGATTGACGCTTTCTTTACCCGATGGTATCTTAACTAACACTATGTTGGTTGTAAGATAAATTAAATGGGTAATCATCGTTTATTAACAAATATCTACCAAAATGCCGATCGTGTTGAATTCACCAACCGCGACCGGTTGGTTTTCTTCAGCGACGTGCACCGCGGTAACAACACCTGGGCGGATGGCTTCGCGCATAATGAAACCATCTACTTGTGCGCGTTGAACTATTATTACAATAACCATTTCACATACATCGAAGTCGGTGATGGCGATGAGCTGCTTAAATTTAAATATATCGAGCCCATCCGCCTGGCGCACGAAGAGGTATATCGGTTGCTGCAAAAATTACACCGCAAGCAGCGCCTGTATTACATATTCGGGAATCACGACAATGAATACCGCAATCCCGAGTTGGTGCATCGCAAGTTGAATCACATCTTCAATCGGGTTACCGAAGAGAAGGAAGTCCTTTTTGATGATTTCACCGCACACGAGGGCTTGGTATTCAAGCACAAGGAAAGCGGCCTGGAATTTTTCGCGGTTCACGGCCACCAGGCGGATACCACCTTCCACCGCATGACCTGGCTGAACGGCATTCTGTTGCGTTTGTTGTGGCGGCCGCTGCAGTTGCTTGGTCTTCAGGATCCCAGCAGCGCCTCGCAGGATATCAACAAAGTCCAAAGAGTTGAGGAAGTGCTGATCAAGTGGGCCGAGGAACACCACCAACCCATCATCGCCGGCCATACCCATCGAGCCCATTTCCCCAAGAAAGGCAAAGCGCCTTATTTCAACATCGGTTCCTGCGTGCATCCGCGCTGGATCACCTGTATCGAGATCGAAAAAGGCAGGATCGCCCTGATCCGTTGGCACATCGTACCGAATAAAAAAGGGC
Organism: uncultured Pelolinea sp.; assembly: GCA_937902055.1. Taxonomy (GTDB): domain Bacteria; phylum Chloroflexota; class Anaerolineae; order Anaerolineales; family Anaerolineaceae; genus Pelolinea. The sequence continues at coordinate 2,305 of CALGUJ010000123.1, read as the reverse complement.
ATCTGGTGGTTACCCGCGATGTGCAAAAGGGTTTTAAGCACCTCGAGCAATTTGGAGAATTTTCCTTCATCCCTGATTCCAATATCGAGGATGATTATTAACTTGGTGTGTAGTTCTAGGCCACGATAAAACAGGGAGGAAAAAACCAAACTTTCCTTACATTCGTTATCTCAAATATCTTTCTGAGTCTAGTTCACTGAATCATTACTGAAAATGTTATGATTAGCACCCATAAACCTTCAGTAAGGATTCTTTATGCAGGATATTATCGGTAAGTCAGTGAACCGTATCGACGCGGCTGCGAAAGTGACCGGCATGGCGCAGTACCCGGGCGATATCAATCTTCCTCATCAGGCGCACATGAAAATGGTGTTTTCCAACCATGTGCACGCCCACATCCGCGGCATCGATACCTCGGCGGCGCAAGCCTTTCCCGGCGTGCTGGCGGTACTGACCGCGCGCGACGTGCCCTGCAACGAGTACGGCATCATCAGCCAGGACCAGCCGGTGTTGTGCGGGCCGGGGTCGGCCAAACCTTTCACCGACCGCGTGCGTTTTGCCGGCGACAAAATCGCCCTGGTCGTGGCGGAGGAGGAGGACATCGCCGAGGCCGCCTGCCGCCTGATAAAAATCGATTACGAAGACCTGCCCGTTCTCGATGACCCCCTGACTGCCATGCAGCCGGGCGCACCCCTGCTTCACCCCCATAACAAATCGAATATTTTCTTCGAAGACCACATCCGCAAAGGTGACGTGGAAGCCGCCTTTGAAAAATCGGACGTGACCGTCGCGGCCGAATATCGCACCCCCGCGCAGGAACATGCCTTCCTGCAACCCGAGGCCGGCGTTTCGTACGTGGACGATGACGGGCGCGTGCACGTGATCACTTCCGGGCAGTGGGCGCACAACGACCAGAACCAGATCGCGCATGCCCTGCAAATCCCCCTTGAAGACGTGCAGGTCGTTTACGCGGCTATCGGCGGCGCATTCGGCGGGAAAGAGGATATCTCCGTCCAGATTGCGCTGGCGCTGGCCGCGCTGCATCTGCATCGCTCCGGTCATCCGCGCCCGGTGAAAATTGTCTGGAACCGCGAGGAATCCTTCATCGCGCATCCTAAGCGCCATCCGTTCATCATCCGCGCCAAATGGGGCGCGGAGAAAACCGGCAAGATCACCGCCGCGCAGATCGAGATCATCGCCGACGGGGGCGCCTATGCTTCCTCCTCCGCAGCGGTGGTCGGCAGCGCCGCCACCCTGGCTGCCGGGCCGTACTTCATCCCCAATGTGAAAATCGACGCCTGCGCCGTTTATACCAACCACATCCCCAGCGGAGCTTTCCGCGGTTTCGGCTCGCCGCAAGTGACCTTCGCCTCCGAGATGCAGATGGACAAACTGGCTGAAAAACTCGGCCTCGATCCGGTCGAGATGCGCATGCGCAACGTCATCCGTGAAGGCCAGCTCTCCGCGGTGGATTCGCCGCTCCCGCAGGGCATCAGCATCGAAAAGGTCATCCGCGCCTGCGCGGAAAAAGCCGGCTGGCGGGAAACAGAAAACGGCTGGCAACGCCCGAAGGGAGATGCTGACAGGCACGTCGGATTGGGTTTCTCGGCGGGCTTCAAGTGCTTCGGCATCCCGCCGGATACCTGCTGGGCAACCGTGGAGATGCACGGCGCGGAAACCATCGACAAAGCCGTAGTGCGCTGCGCCGGCGCGGACATGGGCCAGGGCGCGCAAAGCGTGTATGCCCAGTTCGCCGCCAGCGCCCTGCACATCCCGCTGGATAAAATCGAGGTGATCAACGCCGACACCGATCAAAGCGGGGACGCCGGCAGCGCCTCCGCTTCGCGCCTGACCTTCATGTCCGGCAACGCCATCCTGGCAGCCGCCAAACTTGCACTGGCAGCCTGGGAAAGGGAGGAGCGCCCGGCGATTGGCCGGGTTCAATACCATTCCCCGGAGATCCCCAACCGCACCGGCAGCGGCCAACCCACCCACCCCAATTTCGGCTACGGCTACACTGCCGAGGCGGTTCGGGCGGAAATCGACGAAGCCACCGGCAGGATCGAATTGCTGCAAGTGGTCTGCGCCGACGACGTGGGCAAAGCCATCAATCCCCTGCAAGTGAAAGGCCAGATCGAAGGCGCCACTCTGCAGGGCGCCGGTTACGCGCTGCTGGAAGACTTGAAATATGACCGGTGCCGCCTGCGCACCTGCAATTTGACGACCTACATGATCCCCACCATCATGGATATCCCGGAGAAAATGGAAACGCTTATCCTGGAAGAAGCCGACCCCAATGGCCCGT
>CALGUJ010000122.1 GCA_937902055.1 uncultured Pelolinea sp. | reverse complement strand
GTGGTGAGCGTGCCGAACGGTACCAGCCAGGAGTTTGGCGTGGTTTGCGAGGTGGCCCGGTCGCTCGGTATCCAAACCATCACCTATGAATCTGGCGAGCAGCGCGAGCGCATGTGGCTGGCGCAGAATGGCAAGGTGATGTTGCAGGATACCGGCGAAATGTGGGAGGCTTTCCGCGATTTACCGTTGAAACCTGACGAGAAGAAAACCATTCATGAGCAGTTCGAAGCCAGGCGCGGCGCGTCGCTTTGGAAAAATTTTTCCAGGCAATGGCAGCAGATTCCCGCACAGGGGGTGGAAGCTGCGCGCAAACAACTGGGACTGGACCAAAGACCGGTGGTGCTGCTGGCGACCAACGTATTGGGCGACAGCCTGACTTTGGGGCGCGAAGTTTTTTCGCAATCGATGGAAGATTGGCTGGTGAAATCGCTGCAATATTTTGCCGGAAGGCCGGACGTGCAACTGGTCATTCGCGTACATCCGGGCGAGGTGCTCATTCACGGGCAATCGATGATGGACGTCATTCAGCGTGTGCTGCCGAAATTGCCTGAATTCATTCACGTGATCGCGCCGACTGAAAAGGTGAACACTTACGACCTGATCGCAGCCGCGGACATGGGACTGGTTTATACCACCACGGTTGGGTTGGAGATGGCCATGAGCGGCATCCCGGTAGTGGTGGTGGGCAACACCCATTACCGCGGAAGAGGTTTCACCCAGGATCCGGATACTTGGGTGAAATACCACAAGATGCTGAAAGCCATCCTGGAAAAACCGCAAGATTTCCGCCTGACGGATGAGCAGATTGAATCTGCCTGGGCGTATGCTTACCGCTTTTTCTTCGATTACCCGCTGCCTTTCCCCTGGCACCTGGTGCACTTGTGGGAAGATTATCCCAAGCGGCCGATCGGCGAGTTAGCTAAATCCAAAGAATGGAAAATGTATAAAGATACTTTCAGCTACCTGGCCGGAGAACCCCTGGATTGGCAGGCCATCAGGAATAAACACGCATGAGGCAGGTTCGGCATGACTGAAGATTCGATCAAAAAAGACGTGCGGCAATTTTACGACCAGGTCGGCTGGCAGAAGATCAGCAGCGGCGTTTACCAGAACGCCGAATACGAAGACCTGCGCCCGGTTTCGCGCGCCTACATTCACAAGTGTCACCTGCGCGTCAACCGCCACCTCAACCCGCAGGGAAAATATCTGCTGGATGCCGGGTCGGGCCCGATCCAGTACCCGGAATACCTGACCTATTCGGAGGGCTACCGCTACCGTGTGTGCCTGGACATTTCCATCGTGGCTTTGCTGGACGCGCGCGAACGCATCGGCGAGCGCGGGCTATTTGTGGTGGCGGATGTAGCCAACCTGCCCTTTGCCGAGAGCGTGATGGACGGGGTGGTGTCGCTGCACACCCTGCACCACCTGACCGCCGAGGATTACCTGCCCGCTTACCGGGAACTCAAGCGTGTGATGCGCGGCGGGGCGCGGGCGGTGGTGGTGAATGGCTGGGGCGATTCAGCCATGATGCGCTTTTTCCGCCGGCCGATGCTGCTGATGGAGAAACTGAGCCGCCGCAGGGAAGTCGAGCTGGTGGGCGGGAAGAAAGCGGAGCAGAGTTCGCAATCACTATCTTCCTCAAAGCCGGAAGGGACTTTCGTGCACAAGCTGGACGCGGGCGGACTGCGCGCGCTGCTGGGCGAGGATTTCCCGGTGGACATCCTGGTGTGGCGCAGCGTCAGCGTGCGCTTCCTGCGCGCCATGATCAAACCCTGGCTGCTGGGGCGCTTCTGGTTGTGGCTGCTGTATGGCCTGGAAGAGCTATTCCCGCATTATTTTGGCGAAAAAGGGCAATATCCGTTGATCGCTTTTTCTAAAAAATAGAAGATAATTAATAAAAATAAAACACTTACAGGATCGAACGAAAAATGGATTGGAAGAATAAAGTCATTCTGGTAACCGGCGGGACCGGTTCGTTTGGAAAAAAATTCATCGAGGTTGTGTTGAAAGAATACACACCCGCCAAGCTGATCGTGTTCAGCCGCGACGAGCAGAAACAGCACGAAATGCGCCAGGCGGGATTCGATCATCCCAACCTGCGCTACTTCATCGGCGACATCCGCGATTATCAGCGCCTGCGCCGCGCTTTCGAAGGAGTGGACTTCGTGGTGCACGCCGCCGCGCTCAAACAGGTGCCGGCCTGCGAGTACAACCCCATGGAAGCCGTAAAGACGAATATCCTGGGCAGCAGCAACGTGATTGACGCGGCGCTGGACGCCAACGTTGAAAAAGTGATCGCGCTCAGCACCGATAAAGCGGTCAACCCCATTAACCTGTACGGCGCCACCAAGCTGGCGGCTGAAAAACTGTTCGTGCAAAGCAACGCCTACGCCGGCGGGCGCAAATCGCGTTTTGCCTGCGTGCGTTATGGCAACGTGGTCGGCAGCCGCGGCAGCGTGGTACCCGTGTTCCTGCGCCAACGCGACGAAGGCGTGATCACCATCACCGACGAACGCATGACGCGTTTCTGGATCTCGCTGGAGCAGGGCGTACGCTTTGTGATCCAATGCCTGGAGGAAATGCACGGCGGCGAAGTGTTCGTGCCCAAGATCCCCAGCATGAAGGTGGTT
>CALGUJ010000121.1 GCA_937902055.1 uncultured Pelolinea sp. | reverse complement strand
ATCGACTCGATCACCTGTTGGGAATATTTCGGCCAGACCGCGAATTTTTTGGCCAACATCTCATATAAGGATTCGTTTGCCAGATTAACGGTCAGGAAATCCTTGTATTTTTCATAATCCATGTAGACCACTTCAAGCGCAATGCGTTTTCCGTTGCCTTTCCGCAACCGTTTCAGGAGGATGGCATCCTCGCCTTCGTTGATCTTCAAGGCTTTGGCAACCGCCGGGTTGGCTTTGACAACTTCAAAATTGAGTATGTCAGAGGTGGGTTCCAGGCCGCGCATGCGCATGTCCTGGGAAAAACCGGAAACTCTTTCAATTTGCTTTTCGATGCTGATCTCGGAAACAAAAGTGCCGCGGCCCTGGATGCGCTCCAGCTTGCGTTCGTTGACCAGGTCGCCGATGGCCTGGCGGATGGTGGTACGGCTGATATTGAATTGTTCGCTCAATTCCAGTTCGGAAGGAATTTGCGTGCCCGCTTCCCATACCCCTGTTTCAATTTGCTCCTCGATGTAGGATTTCAATTGAAAATAAAGCGGAATCGGGCTTTTACTATCCAGTTTATCAATATGTTCGCTCAAAGCAACCTCGAATGAATTAATTGTAATCGAACTTGCTTGTTTTAAGAATAATCCGAATCATTTGTCGATATATGTAGTATATACTATAATTGTAGTAACAACACGACATCACTACATAAATAATGCTGATCGAAATATGCTCTACTAGGGAAAATTCTGAGAAATGAGGTTTTTATGCTGACTAAAGGCAATGATTTTTTTGATAGAAGCTTGGAAGTATTAAAACAGATCCGCGAAACCCAATCGCAGGCCATCGAGACGGCTGCTGATTGGATCAAGGATTCCATCGAACAGGGCGGCGTCTGGCATGTGTTCGGCAGCGGCCACAGCCACGCCATGTGCGAGGAGCTTTTCTACCGGGCCGGAGGATTGGCGCCGGTGAATGCCATTTTGGACGTGAATCTGTCGATGTTCGGCGGCGGGTCACCCACCCGCGGAACCAACCTGGAGCGGCTGGAAGGGTATGCCAAGATCATCATGGCCAGTTACGACCTGCGCAAGGGCGAGGTGCTGCTGGTGGTCTCCAATTCGGGCATCAATGCCGTCCCAATCGAGGTGGCCATGATCGGAAAAGAACGCGGGTTGAAAATTATCGCCATGACCAACCTGACCCAGTCGCGGGCTGCCAAGAGCCGCCATTCCAGCGGCAGGAAACTCTACGAAATTGCCGACCTGGTGATCGACAATTGCATCGATGTGGGGGATGCCTGCGTGGAAATCGCTCCGGGTTTGCCCAAGGCTTCTTCACTTTCAACGCTCGCTGGCGCGACTATTGTTCAGGCCATCGTGGCGGAAGTGGCGGCGCGCATGCACGCCGACGGCTTCGAGCCGCCCATCTGGACCAGCGCCAACGTGCCCGGCGGCGACGAGCGCACCCGCTTGTTGTACGACCGCTTCGGCGGGAAACGCTATATTTGCGGCTAAACAAAAAGGCGCCGGTGATCCGGCGCCTTTCCTTATCTCCTGATAATCTCTCGCAATGCCCAGGCCACCCCGCCCTCGTCGTTGGTGGGAGCGACCAAGTCGGCTTCAGCTTTTAATTCCTCAGGGGCGTTGCCCATCGCGATGGAAAAATGACTGGTCTTAAACATGTCCAGGTCATTCAGCCAATCGCCAATCACCGCGATCCTTTCCAGCGGGATTTTCCTGACGCTTACCAGCGCTCTCAAGCCTGAACCTTTGTTGATCCCTTTTGCCAATATATCGACGGAATTTGGGCCGGACATGGCAAGATTGAAAGGTAATTGGAGGCTCTCAATCTCTGCGAGTGCTGCCTGGATGGTTTCCGGTTCGCCGACGATCACCGCTTTGATGGGATCCTCGTCGAGAACCTGCATTAAATCCTCCACCTTGCGATTTTTAAATTTGGCCGCCCGGTCCTGGCTTTCCTTTTCATCAACAACTTTCTCGTATGCTGAATACTCCAAATTCTCAAGCACGAGCAGCGCATTCTGCCTTCGGCAAAGCCGGATCAATTCGGCAGTTTCATCTTTCGGTAGAGGGTGCCACTCGATCATCCGGGAAGTTTTAATATCGTAAAGGACTGCGCCGCCGCATCCGACCACCAATCCATCCAGGCCAAGTTCGCTGACGATGAATGTCACGCCTCCCAGATTGCGTCCGGTGATCAGCGCGACTTCCAATCCCGCGGCTTTTACCTGGTCGATGGCTTCTTTAGCGCCCTCCGAAATGGTCTTGTCGGTATTCAGCAATGTGCCGTCGCAGTCGATGGCGATCAGGTCGAATGACCTGTTCTGATTGTTTTTCATTTCAGGAATTTCTCTTTTGGAACTTTCTAAAAAAATTTTGCAGGCTGGGTTATCGAATAATCCGAGTCGTAATCAGCCATCATTATAATCTGCCCGCCATTTTTGTGGTGGTTTTTGAATTTTTTATTCGTCTTCAAGGTTTATTTTGATAATTTCACGCAACGCCCACGCGGCTCCGCCCTCATCATTGGTCGGGGCGATCAGGTCGGCCTGCGCTTTCAATTCAGCGGGGGCGTTGCCCATGGCGATCTTGGTTCCGCCCACTTTGAACATATCCAGGTCGTTCAGCCAGTCCCCGATCACAGCCACGCGCTCCAGGGGAACGCCCTGAATGTCGGCCAGCGAACGCAGGCTCACGCCCTTGTTTACGCCTTCCGGCAGGATATCCGCGGAAAAAGCATCCGCGAACACGAAATTCCCGAATAGGCCTCTCCTCTGAATTTCGTCGATCGCTCCGCTGATGTTCTCTTCTCCAATGACCATGGCTTTGACCGGCTCGCTGCTCAGTTCGGCCAACAAACTCGGCACCCTGCGGCGATTGTAGTTGTGCAGGCTGTTCAGGTGCTCCATCAGCTCGTTGGTTTTTTCGTAGATGGCATAGTGCAAGTATTCCAGGTAAAGCACGGCTTGGTAATCACGGCAAATATGCACCAGTTCAGTGGTTTTATCCATCGGTAGCGTGTGCATTTCCAGTGTTTTTCGTGAAAGCGGATCGTAAATGAATGCTCCCCCGCAGCCCACCATGGGTGCGCTTAATTCGATGGCGTCCAAAATGAAGCGCACGGCGTCCACGTTGCGACCCGTGATCAACGCAGTCTGTATGCCGGCGGCGTTGGCCTCCGCGATGGCTTCCGCGGCGCCTGCCGATACTTCCTTGCGCGAATCCAGCAGCGTACCATCGCAATCGATCGCCACCAATTCGATGGCTTGCTTTGGACCTTTCACCATTGGTTCTATCCCTTTCAATTATTTTTTTGAGTACGCGATCCTGCCCGCGATCATGGTCAAAAAAGGATTGTAATCGTCATCCAGGATGACCAGGTCAGCGTCATATCCCGCTGCCAGGCGGCCCTTTTTTACGTTCAGGATCTCCGCCGGCACGGTGCTGGCCATGCGCACCGCCTCGCCAAACGAAGCCACTTCGTTCTCAACCAGGACTTTAAGCGAGCGGTTGAGCAATTTATATGCACCGGCCGGGCGCCCGTCCGGCAGAATGCTGATCTCGCCGTCCGTGCCGATGTGCAATCCGCACCAATCCATTTGCGTTCCGGCGGGCAGGCCTGCCAACGGCACCGCGTCGCTCACGATGCTGATCCGATCGATGCCCTTGGCTTTGATCAGCAGGCGCATCATGGGCGGCAGCACGTGAAAGCCGTCGGCGATCAGTTCGGCATTAATTTGCGGGCTGTCCATGATGGCAGCCAGCGCGCCGGGATTGCGGTGGTGCAGCGGAGGCATGGCGTTGTAGGTGTGCGTGCTGTGATCCAGGCCCAATGCCACTGCCCGCATGGTCAATTCGTAGTTGGCGTTGGTGTGCCCGATGGAGGGGATGATGCCCTGCGCTTTCAGCCAGGGGATCACTTCCAGCGCCCCCGGCAGTTCCGGCGCGAAAGTGACCATGCGCAGCCGGCCCTGGGAGGCTCTAATAAACAATTCGATATCCTCGCGGGTGATCGGGTAACAAAGCTGCTCCTGCGAGAAAGGTGAACGGTCAGCGGCGATCCACGGGCCTTCCATGTGGATGCCGAGCGCTTGAGCGCCTTCTGTAAGGTGCTGCATATCCTCTGCGAGCTGCGCCACGGAACGCAGCAGTTGCTCGTGGGTCATCACGAAATGCGTGCTGGGTAGAAAAGCCGTGATGCCCTGCGTCGCCAGGTAGCGCGCCGCGCCGGGGGTGCCGCCGGCGGAAATGTCGAACCCGCCCGCGCCGTGGATGTGGGTGTCGATCAACCCCGGAATGACTCTTTTCCCGCACGCGTCGAGGATTTGCGTATCCGCGGGCCGGGTTGCTGCTGTTGCGGGATAAACCGCTGTGATCTTTTGCCCCTCGACCACGATCGAACCGTTTGCAATATGCCGATTTGGAGTGTAGATATCCGCATTTTCAATAAGCATAGTCATCTGTTTCAGTTTACTCTATATAAACAGGTGTTATTTTGTCGTATTGGCATATGTGAGCCTTTGCAAAGCGAGTTGTTTTATTTTGACAAGCCCATCTTTCTACTTTATACTCTGTGAAGTTGTAGGTACATCACGACATAATTATATTCTAAAAGAGGGTTGCATGATGAACAATGATTGGTCGCAAGATGAGATCCAGGATCTGAAACGGAAATGCCTGCAAGTCCGGCGCAACATCCTCGACCTGACTTTCTACGGCAGCTCCAGCCATCTGGGCGGCTCGCTTTCCAGTGTGGAAATCCTCACTTGCCTGCTGTTCAGGATCATGAGTATCAATCCGGACCTACCGCAGTGGGCAAAACGCGACCGCGTGGTGATCTCCAAAGGGCACGCCGCCCCGGGCATGTACGCCGCCATGGCCGTCAGGGGTTTTTTCCCGGCTGAGGAACTGAAAACTTTCGGAAAGAGCGGCACGCGCCTGCAAAAGCACCTGGACATGCACAAGCTGCCCGGCATCGATGCCTCTTCCGGTTCGCTCGGGCAGGGGCTTTCCATCGCCGCCGGTATGGCGTTGGCCGACCGCATGGATGGGAAAGAACGCTTCACCTACGTGCTGATGGGTGATGGCGAAATGCAGGAGGGCCAGATTTGGGAAGGCGCGCTCACCGCCGCGCAGCACAAGCTCGATAAGATCATTGCTTTCGTGGACGACAACCAGATGCAGGTGGACGGCTTTACCAAAGATATCCTGAACGTCGAACCGCTCGTGCAGAAATGGGAGAGCTTCGGCTGGCACGTACAGCGCATCGACGGCAGCGACGTGGAGCAGATCCTCAAAGCCGCCGCAGTCGCCAAATCCATGGGGGGCAAGCCGCACGTGATCATTGCCGATACCATCAAAGGCAAGGGCTTCGATTTCATGGAATTGCAGGTGGAATGGCATTCCAAAGGACTCACTGAAGACGAATATCGTTCCGCCATCAGCCAATTGGCTGCGGCGGAGGCTGCTTTGACCGCTTCAACCGGGAAGGGAGCATAGGCATGTACCCAAAAATCGATAAGCCTTACGGAGCCGGCCTGCTCAAGCTGGCTGAAACGCACCCTGAACTGGTGGTGATCGACGCCGACCTTTCGCGGGCTTGCGACACGGGCGATTTTGCCCAAAAATATCCCGAACGCTACCTCAACCTGGGCGTAACTGAAGCCAACATGATCGGGGTTTCCGCCGGCCTGGCGCTTTCCGGCAAGCTAGTTTTCAGCGGCACCTTCGCCTGCTTCATCACCCAACGGGTGTACGACCAGGTGGCCATCTCCGTGGCGTACATGCAGAACAACGTCAAGCTGTGCGGCATCGAAGCTGCCCTCACCTCCGGTTCGAACGGCGCCACCCACCAGAGCATGATGGACCTGGCGCTGATGCGCGCCCTGCCCAACATGCGCGTGTACGACCCCGTGGACGCCGTCTCGCTGAACGCGGTTATGCAATACGAGGCCGATCATCCCGGCCCGGCTTACCTGCGCGGCATTCGCAAATCCGGCCCGGCCATCCTCGACCCGGCTGCGGCCGCCGACCCGCGCCGGGCGCTCATCCTGCGTGACGGCCGGGACACGACCATCATTGCCAGCGGGATCATGCTGGAACGGGCGCTGGCGGCAGCGGAGGTACTGGCAAAAACAGGTGTGGAGGCGCGCGTTGTGGCGCTCTCCTGCTTGAAACCGATTGATGAAGAAACCATCCTGCGCTGCGCGGCTGAAACCGGCTGCATCGTCACCGCCGAGAACCACACCGTCATCGGCGGGCTGGGCGGAGCGGTGTCCGAAGTGGTCGGAGAAACCAAACCGGTGCCGGTGGTGAAGGTCGGCATTCACGACGCTTTCGGCGAGGTGGGCAGCGCGGAATACCTGGCGGAAAAATTTCGTTTCGGCGTTCCCGACATCGTTGCCGCCGTACGAAAAGCCATGGAAATGAAGAAGAAATAACCAAGGAGAGGTCAAAATGGAACACTATCACATGCTGGACTACATTCACGAAAGCCCCGTCGCAATTGATAAAACTTTGCAGGAAAACGAGGCCGCCATCCGCGCGATTGCGAAGAAAGCCAAAGAAATGAACGTGGACAAGGTTGTCCTGTCCGGCGTGGGCAGTTCCTATACCTCCTGCCTGATGGCGCTGCCGCTCTTTCAGGTGCATTGCCCGTTCCCGGCCATTGTGATTAATTCCGAAGAGACCGGTTATTACGCGCAGCGCTGGATCGATGCCCACAGCCTGGTGGTGGTGGTTTCCCGCTCGGGCGAGCGCGGGGCCGTGATCGACACGCTGCAAGCGGCCAATGATGCCGGCGCGCTGGGCGTGGCCGTGACCGGAGTGGCCGACAGCCTGCTGGCGCAGACTTCCAAATTATCCCTGATCACGCAGGAAGGCCCCGAGATCACTTTCCCCAAGACCAAGAGCGTGAGCGCCTGCGTGGCCACGCTCATGCGCCTGGGGCTGGCGCTGGCGCGCCCGGAGGATCAAGCCGCGCAGCAGCGTTTGGCGCGATTGAATCACCTGTCCGCCGAAATGAAGGCATTCATCGAGAGCATCGAACCCCAACTGCTGGCGCTCCTGCCCCGCATCGCGGAACACAAGCTGATCGACGTGGTGGGAACCTGCAGCAATCATGGCACGGCCCTGGAAGCCGCCATCAAGGTGCAGGAAGCCACGTATGTTCCCACGCGCGGCGACAGCACCGCCGGCCTGCTGCAAGGGCCGGTGGGCGCTCTCAACAAGGATTGGCTGGTGTACGCCCTGGTCATGCCGCGCGATCTGGAATTGACCAAACAACTGCTCAAACTGACGCGCGGGTTCCAGGCTTACAACCTGGCCGTGCATCCGCGGGACTTGGATCTGGAGGGCCTGGCAGACGGCGAGATCGTCACCCCCGCTTTCGATGATCCCTATCTGGCAGCCCTGGTTTACCTGCCGGCGGTGCAGTTGCTGGCGTATTATTGGACAGTGCAGCGCGGTATGAACCCGGACGCGCCCGCTTCGATGGAATCTATCCTGCAGACCATCCTCCCGCCCGGCCGCCAGGAACCGGAAATGCGCAAGTGGAGTTACCCGGATTGATACGCAAAACAGGAGGGTTGGTATGAAAAAAGAGAACCGTTTCACGCTGGATCAGGTCGGTTACCTGGTGCCTGACCTTAAAAGTACCGCTGTTAAATTGGAAGACCTGCTGGGCATCGGCCCGTTCAAGATCAGCCAGTGGCCAGTAGAGGGCAGTCAGCCGGATTCGTTCCTGGATGGGCATCCGGCGGATTGGCGCATGGATATCGCTTTCGCGGACGTGGGCAGCGTGCACCTTGAGTTGATCCAGCCGGTATCAGGCAACCCGCAGATGGAAGAATTCCTGGCGCGCTGCGGATCGGGCCTGCATCATCTGCGCTTCAGCGTGGACGATTTTGACCAGGCGGTGGCTGAGTTTCAGCGCAAAGGTTACTCAATGATTTCCTGCGGGCGGGGCGTGCATGCCGGATCGCGCTGGGCTTACTTCGACACGCGCGCTATTCTCAATGGGTTGATCATCGAACTGCGCACCTGCGGTCCGCAACCTGAAAAGGAAACCGTCCCCTGGCTGGCCCGTTGTGTGCCGGGCACCTAATCGCTGTGAACTTGCCTGGTTTTTGGCGGAAAAACATCGCTGGGGTATAATCCACAAGTCCGACCATATCGCGCTTTCAGGAGATTACCCGTGAACGACCACATGCCCATTTATGTTGGCGATCAAGCCATCGAGGAATTCCTTAAATTTTGCAAGGAAAAGGAATATAAAAAATTCTACCTGATCGCGGATGAGAACACCTACCGTGTGCTGGGCGACCGCGTGCTGGCGGCCATCAAAGGCCAGGGTTGGGACGTGCTGAGTCGAATCCTGAATCCGGAACACCTGCACGCCGATGATTTCTCCCTGACGCGCGTCTTCGCAACCTATGACGCGCAGCCGCGCCTGTTCGTGGCGGTGGGTTCCGGCACCATCACCGATATCACCCGCTTCGCCAGCCACCGCTCGCGCAATCCTTTTGTTTCCTTCCCCACTGCCGCATCCGTGGACGCATACACCTCCAAGAATGCCCCGGTTACCGTGGGCGGGTTGAAAGGATCCATTTATTGCCATGCACCGGTTGCCATTTTTACCGATATCGCGACAGTCTGCGAATCGCCGCGTTTTCTGACCGCTTCCGGTTTTGGCGATTCGATCAGCAAATTCACCTCTTCCACCGATTGGAAATTCAGCCAGTTGATTTGGGGCTGCGGTTTCAACGATGATATCTACCGCCACGCGTTGCACGCCGCCCGCCAATCCGCCGGCGCCTTGCAGGGCATCCTGCGCTCCGATCCGGAGAGTATGGCCCGCCTGATGGATTCGCAGTTCGAAAGCGGCTTTTGCATGGCTGATTTCGCCAACAGCGCCCCGGCTTCCGGCGGCGAACACCACATCGCTCACCTGTGGGAGATGATGTACCACTGGGAAGGCCGCGATGGCCTGTTTCATGGCCACGCCGTTGGCGTTGCCACCATCATCGAGGCGCAATGGTACGAACGCCTGCGCGCGCTCTCCAAAGCCGAAGCGGAAACCCTGCTGAACAAGGCAGTCGTGCCCGATAGGGCAGCCCAGATCAAAGCCATCGAAGCGCATGTCCCGCTGATCGCCGAGGAATTGGTGCACGGCAACCCAATCTACCTGCAAATGGCCGATCCGGCCTTGCTGGAGCGCAGCCGGCAGCGCATCCTGGAGCATTGGGATGAGATCCAGTCCTTGGCAGCCAATGTACCGACTGCCGAAGAAGTGCGCGCGTGGCTGGTCGCCCTGGGCGCCCCGATCACGGCTGCGGAATTGGGCATCACGGAGGATCAGGTGCAGATCGCCAAGGATTACGGCCTGTACCTGCGCGAGCGTTTTTCGATGAATATCATCCGAAAATTATTCGGATGGGAGTAATCTGAAAAGATTTCTTTTCTCGAACAATCGACAATCAACACTATAATGGACAGAAATGGACGCCAAATCTGTTGCTACGCTTGAATTTAATAAAATTTTGGAGCGTCTGAGCGGCTATGCCGCCTTCAGCGCATCCGCCGCGCTTTTACGTGCTTTGCGCCCAACCAACGATTTGATCCTGGCGCAGGAGCGCCAGGCGCGCACCAGCCAGGCTCGCCGCCTGCTGGCAGAATTTCCCGAAACGAGCATCGGCGGCGCGCGCGACGTGCGCCCGCAGGTGGAACTGGCCAGGCGCGGCGGCGTGCTGACGCCGCAGGATTTGCTGGATGTCAAAGCTACGCTGATCTCCAGCCGCGACCTGCAGCGCTTCTTCAGTAAGCTGGAATTCGAATGCCCCCACTTGCAGGCCATCGCGGCCGACCTGACTCCTCCGCCCGGGCTGATCGAAGCTATCACGCAAACCATCACGGAAAACGCCGAGGTGGCCGATGGCGCATCGCAAAAACTGGACGGGCTGCGGCGTGAAGTGAAAACCGCCAACGAGCGCATCCTGGCCAAACTGGAAAAACTGATCGGCGACACCCATACCTCAGCCATGCTGCAGGAAGCTATCATCACCAAGCGCAACGGGCGCTACGTGGTGCCTTTACGCGCCGAATTCAAGAGCCGCATGCGCTGCGTGGTGCAGGATCAATCTGCCTCCGGCGCGACACTCTTCGTCGAGCCGTTGAACGTGGTCGAATTGAACAATGCCTGGAACGAAGCGGTTATGGCCGAGAAAGAGGAAGAAAGGCGCATCCTGGCTGAATTATCCGCCGCGGTGGGCGCACAGATTTCTTTCATCCAGGCCAACGTGCGCGCGCTGGCTGCTCTGGATATGGCTTTTGCCTGCGCCAAATACGCGGATGACCTGGGCGCGGCTGAACCGCTGCTGCTGGAAAATTCCGGCAAGACGGATGAAGATGAGCAGACCATCCTGCATTTCACGCACGCCCGTCACCCCCTGCTCGACTCGCAGACAGTTGTACCGATCGATATTGCGCTGGAAAAAGGCACCCGCGCGCTGGTGATCACCGGCCCCAATACCGGCGGCAAAACCGTCTCGCTTAAAACGGCGGGTTTGCTGGTATTGATGGCCCAGGCGGGGCTGCATATCCCCGCCCAATCCGGCTCGCGAACCCGCATTTTCAGGGATGTGTTCGCCGACATCGGCGACGAGCAGTCTATCGAACAATCCCTTTCCACGTTTTCCGGCCATGTCACCAACATTGTGCGCATCTTGCAGAAAGCCGACGCACGCTCGCTGGTGATCTTCGACGAGTTGGGCGCGGGCACCGATCCGCAGGAAGGCTCAGCACTGGCGCGCGCCATCCTGGCCTACCTGCTGCGCCGCAACATCCCCGCATTGATCGCCACGCACTATCCCGAGTTGAAAGCCTATGCTCATAACACGCCCGGCGC
>CALGUJ010000120.1 GCA_937902055.1 uncultured Pelolinea sp. | reverse complement strand
GCACGGTGCCCAATCCGAGCAGCACCAGCGGACCCACCCAGCCGTCGCGTTTGTAAAGTCCGTCCAGGCCGGCAATGATGAGAATGACCGGCCAGTACTGCACCAGGTTCTCCCAGACCGTGCCGGGCAGCGAGCCAACATTGATCAGCAAGATCAACACACCGGCCGCAACCAGTAAAAGAGGAAAGAATAAACTTTTTGGTTTCTGAAACTCGTTCATAATTATTCCTTACGCGTGGCTTTCATCAACAGCGCGATCCCTGCCAGCAAGATCAAGGAAGCCCAGATCACACCGCTGTCGAGCCAGTTCAGCCAGGGCAGGTTTAGCTGTCGAACAAGGAAAAATCCGCCTGCCAGCACCAGGGCGATGCCGATGAAGCGGGCCGTGTTCTGGTTGGGTTGTTTAACGGCGGAGATGAAGTCGTCACGCACCATTCCGGCGCGTTCCTTGATATCTTCTCCGTCAAAGCGTTCGGGATGGGTGTCGGTGTAGGTGTAACCTTCCAGGGGCACGACGATCCACATGATGAAGTAGATCAGGGGGCCGAAACCGCCCAAAAGGGTGAGCACGACAAAGAAAAGCCGCACAATGGTCAGGTCCACGTTTAGATATTTGGCAAGGCCGCCGCATACGCCGCCCAGCATTCGATCGGTTTGACTGCGATAGAGTTTATTGGTCATGGCTCAATCCTCTAGTCTTTCTTGATAAATGAGCGGGTCACCAGATAGATGCCCACACCGATAAAAGCGACAGCCCAAATCCATCCGAAGATGTTGTTCACCAGCGCGCCGGATCCGACCAGGATGAGGGAACCGATCAGGAAGCAGATGCCGGCGGGGATCCAGGGCCATTTTTCTTTCTTGCTGACGGGCAGCAGGCCAACCGCGGCAAAGGTGGCGGCGATGCCCAGGAAAAACACTCCACCCTGCAGCATGCCGTGATCTCCGTGGATGCCCGCGATCAGGGCTATGGTGGCAACTGCACCGGCCGGGATGACCGCCCACCAGTTGGAGGGCTTGAGCAGGAAAACGCCCAGGAAACCTAAAGCGATGGAACCTAAAAAGATGGTGCCGCCGTAAAGGCTGGCAAAACGGGGGGCAAGGTCACTGCAGGCGATCAGCGCGGCCAGACCGACCAGCGTGCTGCCCGGGATCAACGCCCACCAGCGTTCCTTATCCACAAGGACAAGGTAGAGGAAAATGAGACCGCCGGCCAGGAAGAACATGGCCACGAACAACCCGCCAATGGGCAGGTGGAAAAGCTGCTGGATCAGGAAAATGATGCCTGCCAGAATGAGCAATCCGCCGAAAAATGCCTGTTTGGATAATTTTTTCATATTACGCTCCAAGTAATTAATCGATTTCGACGGACCCCACTCCGCCTTCGTAGAAAATTTCAACTTTGTTGGCCGCGGTGCTGAAGTCGGCAGACTGGTACGTGTGACCGTTCTGCATGAAACGGGTCGTATCGACTTTGATGCCGGAAAGGCCGCTAGATTCACTGATACTGGCAGCCACACCCTGTGGTACGTGCAGTTTCACTTCGGCCGCCCCGGATTTTACCACCACGCGGGTGAAGCCGGCGTTGGCAGGAAGTTGCACATCGGTGGAGCTTGCGCCGGTCTCGATGGTCAATTCAGAGACCTTCAAGTCGATTAAGTTCAGGTGGGCTTCACATGCACCGGTGTGGAAGCGAAGCTGCAGGGGGATATCGCGGTTGAGACGCACGTCCCATTCGATGCCCTGGTGACCGTACATCCAGTTGCCGGGGAAGAAATCGGCAGGCGGGTTGATCTTCAACACGGCCTTGCCGTTGAAGTGCTGCAGATCTTCCGAAATGCCGCCGGCAAAACTTCCGCCCAGCAATTCGGTGGGGTTCGAGGAGGGGCCGACGTTCATGCGGCCCGCGCCATAATTGAAGGTGATATCCGCGGCGTTGTCGCCCGAAAGGGGGATGGAGCGTTCAACCGCTTCGGCGTTGCCCTTCCAAAGAGCGGGTCCGATGATGAACCAGACGCCCAGCAGCACCAGCACCAGAGGCCAGAAATAGCGCCATACATGGCTGGTGACCACACCCAGGTTGATGCCCAGCAGGATCACACCCAGTAAAACAATAATTGTGCCAAAAAATAAGGCAGACCTTCTCATGATAATCTCCTGAAGATGATTAATTACGCGGCCGCAACAGAGTGCGCAGGCCGATCAAAATACCGGCGGCGATCAGCAGCACCGGCCAGTATTCGCCGAAGGCTCTGAAAGCGCCGAAGAATGCGCCAAAAATAATGAAAAGCACCAGACTGGTGCCGATGGTATCGAGGGCGGATCGCATGGAGTAGCGGTCGCGTGCGCCCAAAAGGTGAGCCAGGATCATGCCGACGCCCGAGAAGCCGGGGATGAGCGCCCACATGTAAGACCAACTTCCCCAATTACCGGTAAAGTTCTGATAATAAAGGATACCGCCAATGCCGCCCACGATCACGGCCGGGACGGCCATATCGGGCGCGCCCACGATCAATCCGAGCACTAACAACCCGGCGGCCACTGCCAGTATGATCACCGGCCAGGAGTAGTCCATGTTGAGCCACTGGTTGAACTGCGGCACGGTGTTGGCCAGGATGAAGTAGACGCCGACCAGGACGAGGATAACGCCAATCGCAAGACTGGAACGCTGAGAACGATTCATAATTACCTCCAAAGTGTGAATTTCTTTAGATAATATACGCATGGCAGCCGTCAAGGTTGCAGGTTTCATCTCTATGAATTGTCGAGATAATGTACCGGTAAAAGCAAAGGGGGATTGATTTTATTCGTGGATGGAAGAGATCGGTGAAAATACTTTATTATTTCTTGATCTTCCAGATGTTTTTCTGTGGTGCGTCCCCCAAAAGGCGAGGGACGGCATCCAACCTGTAAATATTCGAGATTTTGTTAAGGTTGATTGGTATCTTTGAATTAAAAGTGCGGGATCGAATGGTTCGAATCGGAAAATGAGTACGAAATTTCGATGGTTGTTGAGTTGTTTTTAATTCAATTCATAACCAGTCAACGGCGAAAGCGGGTACATATTTTAAGATTCGGTCGACGGGATAGTGATGGAAGTACCAAGAATGTTAGTACAAATGTTCTGACTTGTCAAGAATAAAAATAGATTTTTTCCGCTCATATTATTAGGTGTTACTACTATTGACCATGTTGGTTATTCTTTGAGTTTTTGTGAGAAATCTTAATTTTAAAAAGCAATATTAGAGAAACCTATATGTATTTTTACCTTTAGTACTGGAGTGCTCTTGGCGACCTGATATAACCGAACTTGATTTTTAATATAGTTGTAAGTTTTATTTATTACATAGAGATTTTTAAAGCCGTATAATCAATTGGTATTTAATAGAAATCACCTACCACGATCAATAGAGGTTCTTACTCATGGACAAGTCGTCGAAGCCGGTCAGAAAAGTTGTGTCACTCACCATTACTCAAAGCTGCAATTTAGCTTGCACTTACTGTTATGAAGGATTTAAATCCAGGAATGAGATGCAGCTTGATACAGCATTATCCATTATTGAGCGTTATCTCAACGATGCGAGCGATGAATATGATGAAGTTGAAATTGATTTGTTTGG
>CALGUJ010000119.1 GCA_937902055.1 uncultured Pelolinea sp. | reverse complement strand
ACTTCCGGGGCAAAGCTGCTCCCAAAAGCATGGCCATACACATGCACATCATCATATTTGCGAAAATAATCGTTTCCATCACAAGTATCCGGTTAATTGGGCAGATTTATAGACGATTTCAGCCCGCCTGTCAAGGTTTTTTATGAATACTGCCTTGCCGCGCCGAAATTTGACAGTCACTCCCCGCACGGCTAAAATGAACTCAATATGACTTACCCGGTTCCTGCGAAAGAACATTTCCTGATCGGCCTGACCGGCAATATCGGCACCGGCAAGAGCCTGGTGCGCGCACTGCTCGAACACCAGGGCGCGCTGGGCATCGACGCCGATTGGTTGAGCCGCCTGGCTTCCATGCCGGGCGCGCCGGCTTTCGCGGCCATCCGTGCCCGTTTCGGCGAGGAAATTCTGGATGCTGCGGGGGAGATCGACCGCCAAAAACTGGCCGCCATGGTTTTCACAGACGACCGGGCATTGAATGACCTGGAAGCCATTCTGCATCCTGAGGTCTCGCGCGCCAGCGCCGTGTTGGCGGTCCGCTCGCCATTGCCGGTGGTGGTGATCGAAGCCATCAAGCTGCTGGAAAGCGACCTGGCCGCGCGGTGCGGCAGTATCTGGGTGGTAACTGCCGATCAGCAAATCGTCTTCAAACGCCTGCAAAGCCTGCGCGGCATGAGCCGCGCCGAAGCGCAGCGGCGCCTGGCCAACCAAACCCCGCCCGAGGAGAAGATCCGCCGCGCGGATGTGGTCATTCGCAACAATGGAGACGTAAAGGAAACCTGGGCGCAGGCCGCGGCGGCCTGGAATGAGTTGAAAAACCTGCCGCCCCTGCCCGTGGAATATCACCATCTACGGGAAAAGCTGAGCCTACTGCAGCCCTCGGCCGAAAATGCCGGCAGGCTACGGGATTGCTTGCGCAGCCGCCCCCGCAGCCTGCCGGCCTTGTACTTGCAGGACGCATTAGGCCAGCCGGCGCGTGACGGTGGCTGGTACGAGAACGACGCGCTGCTTTTCCAGTGCCTAGCGCGTTACTACCTCTCCCTGAAGAATGAAAAGGAATTGATCGCCTGGGACATCAGGCATGCTTGCTGCACCATTGCCATGCATATTCCGGATTCCGGGTCGGGCCGCGACCGGTTGGGCGAGAAGCTGGCCGATATCGAAACATTCGCAAAATTCCATTTATGCGAACGCTTCCTATTAAAAGCCGATCAAAGCGCCGCCGGTCTGCTGCGCGAATGGGGATACGATCCGCAAGAAGCGCGAAACAATCCAACCGCGCTGCGTCCAAAGGCAGGGTACAATTTATTTACAAAAACCTGCCCTGAAGTGCTGTGTTTATTTCAGGGTTTGAACGGTCGCTAAAATGGCAAACATGATCTCCGAGATCCTTTTTCTGATTCAGCGCTTCAACTGGCTGTCGCTCCTGGATATCTTCCTGGTGAGCGCCATTTTCTACGTCATTTTGACGTCGCTCAAGAACACCCAGGCGCAAACGTTGATGCGCGGTGTGATCATCCTGATCGTTCTCATCGCCATGCTGACCACGCTGGTGGACCTGCCGGCTTTTTCCTGGTTGATCACAAACACGCTGCCCGCGCTGTTGTTCGCCATTCCGGTGATCTTCATGCCCGAACTGCGCCGCGCGCTGGAAAAGCTGGGCAGAGGCGACGCGATCAATTTTTTACAAAAGAGCAGTGATAGCGACCTGGAAGTGGTGCAGCGCATGGTCAAAGCGGTGGTAAGCGCCTCCTCGCGCCTGGCGGTGTTCCGCCAGGGAGCGTTGATCGTGCTGCAGCGCCGCGACAGCCTGCGCGAATACGAAGATACCGGCGTTAAAATGGGCGCGCAGGTCACTCCGGAATTATTGCTGCAAATCTTCTATCCAAATACGCCGTTGCATGACGGCGCGGCCATCCTGGTGGGCGACCGCATCACCGCGGCGGCTTGCGTGATGCCGCTTTCGGCCAGCGGCGTGCTCAACAGCTCACCCGAACGCCAGATGGGCCTGCGCCACCGCGCCGCGCTGGGCATCTCCGAAGCCAGCGATGCCATCGCCGTGGTGGTATCTGAAGAGACCGGTTCAATATCGCTGGCGCATCGCGGGCGCATTTTGCGGCGTATCAGCGCGGATAAACTCGAGAATGTGCTGATGGCTTTTTACCAGCAGCAGGCGGAAGCCCGGGAAAAAGACGTCATCCGCCATTTTTTCGAATCCATTTTCAAAGATCACAGAGAAGGGAAGGCATAGCATGAATTTTTTGAAACAATTCGCCAAGAATCTGCCTCTTCTCTTGTCTGCCGTTTTCCTGGCGATCGTGGTGTGGGCCATGGCCGTCACCACCACCGACCCCGTTGAAAAACGCAACTACAGCCGGCCGGTTGAACTGGAAGTCAGCGGGCTGGATCCCTCCCTGCTGATCACCAGCGAATTGCCCGAGCAAATCTCGCTGACGCTCAGCGCCCCGCAATCGGTTTGGGCTTCGGAATTATCCAGCGCCAGCGTCATTCGGGCATTCCTGGATGTCAGCGGTCTGGAAGCCGGCAATTACACCCTGCCGATCTCCTTGAAAGTCTATGCTCATCCCGTGCGGGTGGATAGCTACCTGCCGCGTGAGCTGGACGTGCGTATCGAGCAGCTCTACAGCAAAGACCTGGCGATCAACCTGATGCAGCCCTCCAGCCCGGCGGTTGGCTACGAAGCCGGTACGCCCAAACTGAGCACCTCCAGCGTCACGGTCAGCGGCCCAGCCTCGGAAGTCGAAAAAGTGAGCGAAGTGCGCGCCACGCTGGATATCAGCCAGGCCAAAGAAGATATCGACCGCAATCTCGAATTGCAGGCGCTGGACGAGAGCGGGCTGCCGGTGGAAGGCATCGCGCTCAATCCCGAGATTGTGAATGTTAAAATGGAAGTCAACCAGCGCGGCGGCTACCGCAATGTGTCCATCAAAGTGGTCACCAGCGGGCAGATCGCCAGCGGTTACCGCCTGACCAACATTTCCTCCAATCCGCTGGTGGTCACGGTTTATTCGAGCGATCCGGAGCTGGTCAACAATCTGCCCGGATACATCGAGACCACGCCCCTGAACCTGACGGATGCCGATGAAGACCTGCAAGTGTCGCTGCCGCTGGCCCTGCCCAGCGGGATCTCGGTCGTGGGCGAATCGACCATCCGGGTATCCGTATCCATCTCACCCATCCAGGGCAGCACCACGCTGCCCAACCTGCCGGTGGAGATCGTCGGTCTGCAGCCGGATGTTGACGTTACACTCTCCCCCGACCGGGTGGACGTGATTTTCTCGGGCCCCATCCCCACATTGGACAAACTGCGTTCAAGCGATGTGCGGGTCGTGATCGACCTTACCGATTATACTGAAGGCACTTATCAGATCGAGCCCAGGGTGGAGGTGGATGTGGACGATATCCTGGTGGAATCCAAACTGCCCGCCTCGATCGAAGTGGAAATCGCGCCGGCAGGGAAAACCGCTCCATAAACAAGAAAGAGTCTCAATGAATTTACCGATTGTTGCCATTGTTGGAAGACCCAATGTGGGAAAAAGCACGCTGTTCAACCGCCTGGCGGGGGAAAGGCTGGCGATCGTGGATGATACCCCCGGAACCAC
>CALGUJ010000118.1 GCA_937902055.1 uncultured Pelolinea sp. | reverse complement strand
CGAGCCAGAGATACCCACGGTTCTTACACAATTGAATGATTTACCTACAAAGTACTGCTTGCCGATCTGTCACTCCTCACTGATCTCGATGAGCAAAGTAGAAATCAATCTGAGACAGGAAGCTTCATTCGGGAAAACACCAACCACTTTGGTTTGCCTGCGGATCTCTTTGTTGATCCGCTCCAGGCTATTGGTCGTATAAATTATGCGCCGATGTTCCAGGGGAAAATCAAAGATTGTAAAGCCCTCAGTCAAGTTTTCTTCCATCCATGTGGATACATGCGGGTGGACACACCCTAGATGTACATCTCAGTCAAAGCGCACATCTACGCTCTTTCACTGCGCATGCCTTTCTCGAAGGCTGAAGGATAAAAGCCGCCTTCTTTTACCTGAGGTACAGCAAAAGTGATGTCGCCAACCCTCATGTGCATCGTCTTGGGCTTGTACCCATTGGCATGTCCAATCCGTTCCTCTGTCCGTTCATATTCTTGTGCCTGCAAGTATCTTGAACGCTCAACCTGCACGGCATTGTTGATCAGGACACGCAGCAATTCGGTTACTACTTCAAGCCCCTTTCCTGCCAATTCATCGGTGAAGGTATAATCGTTTTGGTGAGTCATTTCCGTCTCTTATTCTGGTGTGATGACCTGTTTAGGATACTTCTGACTCACTACTTTTGTTAAGGTTCAAGATTTTACAGAAAATTTATTGCACTAACTCAACCATTATGACTAGCAGGTGAAGTATTCCTTCGCGTAAATCAAATTTACATTAGAATTGTTCTTTGAAATCATCCGAAATAGACTGGCAAACCAATGGCTAAATCCAAAGCGTATCATTTTTCTTTATGGGGGCTGTTCGGCCTCCTGGGATTTTTAGGCTTCCGCGAGTTCTATCTGGTCAACGTGATGGCCTACGTGGGAACGCAGAACATGTGGAGTTCCAGACGCTTCATCGCGTTTTTGCTGGTCAGCGTGCTCGCCGCCGCGCTTTTTCTGGTTTTCGGCTGGCGCATACTGGCAAAACCAAAAACAACCCTGGTCAAGACGTCTGAAAAAATACCAGCCGGTTTGGGCTGGGCTGCCGCTGCCCTGGCTATTCTGCTGCCCGGGCTGATCAAATGGTTCCTGCCGTTGCCGGCTAATTTCACCTTTGGCTATTGGGAAGAGATCTTTTTAATATTCGGCCTCGCCCTTTTATCCGTGAAAATGATTCAAAAACCGGACGCGGGCGCGGAAAAGACCGTATTGGCGGTCGCTAGCATGGCGCTGGCCGCCGGCTGCGCTCACGTCATGCTGCTCAAACTCGCCCAGGTGACCGCTTATCCGTTCACTACTTACTGGTCCGAAGGCAACCGCTTCTTCGATTATTCCACCTTGTTCGGCAGTTTCCGCTACCTCGTGCCGGCCGGCGAAAAGATCTATGCCTTTATCACCTGGGGCATGCAAGTTCCCTGGGCGCTGCCCTTCCTCTTCCCCAATCTGTCCATCGGTGCCTTCCGCCTGTGGTATCAATTGATGTGGATCCTGCCCACGCTGCTGTTGGGGTTGGCGGCGGCCTGGAAAAGGCCGCTCAAGGGCGTTAACCTCGCCGTTGCGCTGGTATTCGCCGGCTGGACTTTCCTATTCCTCGACCAGGGCCCCATTTACACGCCCCTGATCCTGGCGGGTCTGATCGCCTTGCTGGCTGCCCGCGCTGCTCTGCCGTTGGGCGTCATCCTGGTGATGATCGCCTCCTATTACGCCAAATATTCGCGTTGGACCTGGACTTACTCTCCCGGTCTGTGGGCGGCCATGCTGGCGCTGCTGGCGGTTGAATCCCCCGACTTCTCAAAAGTCGGGTTGAAAAAACTGGTCAAGCCGGTGGTGCTGGGGCTCAGCGGTTACTTCGGCGGGCAGATCCTGCCATCGATCATAAAAAACTTGTCGGTCTCTTCGGTTCAGTTGATACCCGATGTGGTCGGTTCCGCCACCCGTCAGCCGCTGTTGTGGGAAAGGCTGCTGCCGAACCCCACTTTTCCACCGGGCATCCTGTACGGTTTGTTGTGGGCGGCGCTGCCGGTCGTCATAGTGTTGGTTGCCCTGCTGGCTGCGCGGGCCTGGAAAGTCAACTGGATGCAGGGCCTGGCCATGCTGGTCATTGCCGGCGCTTACCTGGCCACCGGCCTGATCGCCAGCGTAAAGATCGGCGGGGGCAGCAACCTGCACAACCTGGATAATTTCCTGGTGACGCTGGTGATGATCGCCGCAGCCGCTTTGGATTCGCTGCGCAAATCCGGGTTCAGCATTAACGGCAAGCCTGTACTGACCACCCTGCTGTGCATCGCGCTGGCAGCGCCGGTCACCTTCGAATTGCGCGGCGGCGCGCGCCTGAGCCTGCCCGATCCAGCCGCCGCGAACGAGGCGTTGGATATGGTTGAGAAAACCGTGGCGGAATATCAGGATAAAGGCGAAATCCTGTTCATGGACCAGCGCCAGTTGTTGACCTTCGGTATGGTCAAGGACGTGCCCTTCGTGAGCGATTACGAGAAAAAATACCTGATGGACCAGGCTTTGGCCGATAATGGCCAGTATTTCCGGGGATTCTATCAAGATCTGATGGCCGGGCGTTTTGCCCTGATCGTGAATGAACCCAGCAATTACATCCTTCGCGGCTCCGAATCTTCGTTCGGCCAGGAAAACGATGCCTACGTGAAATGGGTCACCGTTCCGTTGCTGTGCACCTACGAGCCCATTTACACTTCTGCGCAAGTCGGCGTCGAGCTGCTGGCGCCGCGCCCGGAAGTGCTCGACGATGCCATTTGCCGGCAAGCCCTTTCGCAAGCGGAATAATTGGCGGTTTTTTGAAAGCTGAAATCCTCCCGCGCGATTTCTATCTGCAGCCCGTGCAGCAGGCCGCCCGCAATTTGTTGGGCCAGCGCCTGGTGCGCTTGATCGACGGCCAACGCGTCGCCGGCATCATCCTGGAAACGGAAGCTTACGACGGCGAGCAGGATCAGGCCTGCCACGCCCGCAGCGGCATGACCGACCGCAACCGCATGATGTATGAATCCGGCGGCCGCGCGTACGTCTATTTCACCTACGGCATGCACTGGATGTTGAATTGCGTATGCGCGCCGGCCGGCTACCCGGCGGCGGTGCTCATCCGCGCCATCCTGCCGGCTGAAAATACCGCTTTCATCCGCAGCCGCAGGGAAGGCGTGGCTGAAAGCCATTGGTGCGACGGCCCGGCCAAGCTGACCAAAGCGCTGGATATCGACCGCAGCCTGAACGGCGCCGACCTGTGCGATCCTGCCAGCGGCCTGATCATCGAAAAAGGCCTGCCGGTACCCGATGAATTGGTGAGACAAACCCCGCGTATTGGCATTCAATACTCCGGCGAACCCTGGGTCAGCCTGCCCTGGCGTTACCTCGTCTCCGCCGAAGCCTGGAGCGCGATGCCGGGAATTTAGAGGATATAATCTATCCAGGCAGGTTAAACCATGTCAGAAGAAGCAAACATCTATCCAAAATTCGCTTTCGACGCCAGCAAGGTCATTATTTACGGCGGCGGAGGCTTGAGCAAGATGATCATCGAATCCGTGCGCGTGCTGGGCTGCTACCAGATCGTCGGCGTTATCGACGACAGCCTTCCCAAAGGCACGGATGTGATCGGTTCGCCCGTACTGGGCGGCGCCGAAGTGTTGCCCGAGCTTTATCAAAGCGGGGTGCGCCTGGCGGTCAACTCGGTCGGCGGCATCGGCAATTATAAGGTCCGACTGAACGTCTTCAACCAACTGGCTGAGGCCGGTTTTGTCTGCCCGGCCATCGTGCATCCCACCGCGCACGTCGATCCCAGCGCGCGCCTGGAAGCAGGCGTGCTGGTGTTGGCCATGAGCTACGTCAGCGGCAATGCCGTGGTGGGCATGGGAACGTTGATCAACAACTCGGTGGTCGTCTCGCACGATTGTGTGTTGGGCGTCTGCACCAGCCTGTCTCCCGGCGCAATGACCGCCGGAGAGGTGATCATCGAAGATTTCGCCCAAATCGGCATGAACGCCACCGTCAACATCGGCGTGCGTATCGGCCGTGAATGCCGCATCGGCAACGGCGCAACCATCAAGAAAGACGTCCCGGCCGGGACGCGCGTTTACGCCGGCGCCATCTGGCCGCCCTATGACCCTGAAAAGAAAAAGGATCTTATCGCTTAATTATGTTTAAACGACCAACCAGTACCAGCCAGGCTGCCCCCGCCCAAATTGAGCGCGTCACTTCCGTTTTGGGTGAAGGCATCAGTTGGCATGGCCGCATCAGCGGCCGCGGCGGCGTGCGCATCGAAGGCATCTTTGAAGGCGAGATCGCCCTGCACGGCCTGGTGGTGGTGGGTGAATCCGGTAAAGTCACCTGCGAGAACGTGCGCGCCAACTCCGTTATCGTGGCGGGGGCTGTGCACGGCAGCATCACCGCCGACAAGCTGGAAATCCGCAGCACCGGGCGTGTGTGGGGTAACGTGATTGTCTCCGCATTTTCCACCGAGGAAGGCGCTTTCCTGCGCGGCCAGGTGACCATGGAAGATCAGGTCGATCTGCAGCTCGAAGATGAAGAAATCCCCGCAGAAACCTCCCCGGAAGCGGAATCTTCCGCGGATGAAACGCCAGCGGAAGACGAATAATTCCGCCTGCGCGGCTGAGCAAACGTCGATGCTATAATTTTCTCGAAACACCTAACTTACCGAATCAATTGAAAGCAACAAAATGGCAGAATCCAAATACCTTGTCCCCATGTCCAGCCCCGAAATCGATGAAAGCGACCGACAAGCCGTTCTGGACGTCCTGAGAACCACCTTTCTGAGCATCGGCCCGCGCGTGATCGAATTCGAAAAGAGTATTTGCGCCTACAGCGGCGCACGCCACGCCATCGCGGTCAATTCCGGCACCAGCGGCCTGCACCTGTGCCTCCGGGCAGCCGGCATCCAACCCGGCGACTTAATCCTGACGACGCCATTTTCGTTCGTTTCCTCGACTAACGTGATCCTGTTCGAAAATGCCATCCCTGTTTTTGTGGACGTGGAACCCGCCAGCGGGAACATTGATGTAAAAAAACTCGCTGAGGCTGCGGCCGACCTTTCCAGCGGCAGCGAGGAACGCGCGCGCAAATGGCTGCCGCGCACGGGCGCGGAATCACACGGGAAGCTGCGCGCCATCCTGGCAGTGGACGTTTTCGGCCAGCCGGCCGATTACGACGCCATCCGCCAGATCGCCCATCAATATAACCTGAAACTGATCGAGGATTCCTGCGAAGCGCTGGGGGCCGAGTACAAAGGCAAGCGCGCCGGATTGTTCGGCGACTATGGCGTGTTCGCGTTCTATCCTAACAAGCAGATCACCACCGGCGAGGGCGGCATCATTGTTACCGATGACGATCAGGCGGCCGAGTACATGGCCTCGCTGCGCAATCAGGGCCGCGCGCAGGGCGACACCTGGTTGCAGCATACCCACCTGGGGTACAACTACCGCCTGGACGAGATGAGTTCCGCTCTGGGCGTTTCCCAGATGAACCGCATCGATGAACTTATCGACCGGCGCAACCGCGTGGCGCAGTTATATAACCGCCGGTTGGCAGCCATCCAAAACATCGAATTGCCTTACGTCGGGCCGGAAACCACGCGTATGAGCTGGTTCGTATACGTCATTCGCACCAAAGCTCCCCTGCAGCGCGACCGTTTCGCCGCCGATTTGGAAGCCGAAGGCATTCCGGTTCGTCCGTATTTCCTGCCCATCCACTTGCAGCCTTATATCGCCGAAAAATTCGGCTGCAGGGAGGGAGATTTTCCCGTTACCGAAGACCTGGGCCGGCGCGGCCTGGCGCTGCCTTTTTCGAGCTGCATGACCGAAGATCAGGTGGCTTTGGTATGTGATAAGATCGAAAAGTGCGCGGCGGTTTGAACATGAACGCGTACCATTATGGCTGAACCGCTTCAGGAGTTTGTTCCCGCCCGGCAGCGCGGCGTGGTCCTGCACGCCGGGCTTCTGC
>CALGUJ010000117.1 GCA_937902055.1 uncultured Pelolinea sp. | reverse complement strand
TGTTTGTCAGGCTGGCCAGTTGATGCTCCAATGATGCGAAAGTGGCAGTATCGCGCATGATCGACCATCCAAGCTGGATGAGCTGCGCCGCGATCCGGCCAGGCAGCGGCGCTCGTAACCCGATTTGTTCCAATGTTTCATTCCGGCTGAATACAAAATCCGGATCTCCATGCAAACAATCTTTTCCGTCGTCAATTGCGCTAACGTAATCGACAAGAGGCAGTATTTCCTCATACTGATGGGTGGAAACCAAAATGGTCTTGCCCGCTATTTTTTGATCGTCGATCGTCCGCAGGAATTCACGGGAGGCTTGAGGATCCAACCCGGAGAGTGGTTCGTCCAACAACAGGATATCTGCCTGGATTGCCAGGATAGAGGCCAGGGCTACCTTCCGCTTCTCGCCACCGCTGAGCGTGGAGGTTAAGCGGTCCTTATATTCATCGAAGTCCAGTCCGGCTGCCTGCATGGCACCGCGAACGATGTCTTCCAAACGCCCCCGATACCCTAAATGCCGAGGAGCGTAAGCGATTTCATCCCCAACGTATTGCTCAAAAATCTGGTCCTCAGGTTGCTGAAATGCCAACGCGGCCTTCCTGCGTAGCGCCATCATGTCAAGTTTACGATCGCCGGGATCCAGCCCGCCGACCAATACACTCCCGGATTGGGGCCGGTATAAACCGTTGATGTGTTGCAGGATAGTGGACTTGCCTGCTCCGGTTGCCCCGATCAGGGCATGCACATTGCCCTGATCTATCCGTAGATTCAGATGATTCAAAGCGGGATGAGCGAGGGGGGTGCCGGCCATGTAAGTGAAAGATAAATCTTCGATGGCTACAATGGGTTGGTTGGCGGTGGTGGAGCGCTTCGTAAACCGGGGATAAGGAGATTTCCCTAAATAGCCTGGCAGGGATTCAAGCAAAGCCTCTTCTGTTAGTGTATCTGGCCGAAGATCAGGAAAATATCGTTTTAGTATTGATGCTGCCATTGTCGCCGGTGGCAGGTCCAGTCCGATTGCGGCTAAATCTCGGTTGATGGCGAAAATCTTGGACGGGCTGTCATCCAAGGCGACTTCACCGTTATGCAGAACAATTACGCGGTCTGCTTGCACAGCCTCCTGCATCAAATGAGTTATTAAGATGGCAGTGATCCCTTGCCGGTTCAAATTCCTGATCTGGGCCATCACCATTTCGCGTCCGATCGGATCCAGCATGGCGGTGGTCTCGTCAAAGATTACGCAGCGCGGCCGCATGGCCAGTACGCCCGCCAAAGCCAGCCGTTGGGTTTCGCCGGCGGACAATTGGTAAGAAGCGCGCTGCCGGTAATGCTCCAACCCGGTGCGAAGCAACGCATCTTCCACCCTGGTTTCAATTTCAGCAGGATCCAAACCAAGGTTTCCCGGACCGAATGCCGCGTCTTCTTCGACAGTAGTTGCAACGATCTGGTGCTGCGGACGTTGAAAGACCAATCCTACTTGCGAACGAATCTGTGTTTGAAAACCTAATTCGCGCGTGTCCATGCCAGCGACCAAAACCCTGCCGCGCTCAGGCAGCAGAAGGGCATTCAACAATTTGGCGAGTGTGCTTTTGCCGGACCCATTGGCTCCGATGATCGCTGCGAATTCTCCGGCATGGATGGTTAACGTGATATCGGATAGAACTGTTTTTGAGAGAGAACCGTCAATGGGGTAGGAAAAGTGGACATTCTCCAGACGAATCAATTCGGGCATGCCCCGATTGTATCGGAAAAACCGCGAAAATGACTGTTAAATTATTCCTGCATTCAAGCCGATTCTTGCTCGAACAACCATTGACGGATTTTAATTTCGATTTGGTCTCGTATCTGGCGGAAAAATTCCAGCTTGTCTTGTTCGCTCCCTTCGAATGCCGCCGGGTCTTCGAAAGGCCAATGCAGCCGTTGGCCGATCCCCGGGAAGATCGGGCAGCGTTCTTCCGCTTTGCTGCACACCGTGATCAGGAAACTGAAATGAACTTTTCCGAGATATGTAGTCAATGGTTTGGCGTATTGGCTGCTGGCGTCAATACCGATCTCCTGGAGTACCTGGATGGTTAAGGGATGAATAACGCTGGGGTCAAGGCCGGCGCTGTGAACTTCAAAACGATCGCCGGCCATTTTCCGTAGCAATGCCTCAGCCATTTGGCTGCGGGCTGAATTTCCTGTACACAGAAACAAAACTCGTTCTTTTTCCATAATTCGTTTATACCCCTAAAAGATTAACGGCGAGTTATGGTATTTTTATGATTCGGTTAATCTACACGTTGGTCTACTCAGGCAGCCCGCATCCATTCCATGATCTCTTCCTTGGCCGGGATGCGGCCGAAAGATTTCACTTGTTCATCGATGACCAGCGCCGGGGTTTCCAGAATCTCGTACTTCATAATTTCAGTCATATTTTTTACTTTAACGAACTCGGGAGTGATTCCCAACTCGCTTGCAGCCGCGCGCGTCATCTGTTCCAGCTTTTCACAGCGCGGGCATCCACCACCTAAAATTTTGACGATCATATTATTTTCTCCTTGCAAATTTATTTTATGAATAAACCAAACAACAAACCGGATAAGGTGCTGAAAATGGTAACCAGCGTGACGTAAAAAGCTGTTTTCTTTTTACCAATTACTGAGTTGGTGATCAGGATGGATTGCAAGCTTAATTCGGGATCAGCCAACAGGTAAGCCAGCAATGGCCCACGATGCATTCCCAGGGAAAGGAAAGTATGCGCGACAGGGACTTCTACCAGCGTGGGGAAATACATGAAAACGCCGAACAAGACACCAATCAGGTTGGCGCTGAAGGTGTTTTTACCGGCAATGGCCTGAATCCAGTTGGAAGGAATGATCGCGCGCGCGATACCTGCGATAAATACGCCAGTTAATAAGAGGGGAATGATTTGCCGGACAAATCGCCAGGTTTCCCAGAGCCAGGAACCAAGTTCGCTTCTATCGAAACTATGAATTGCAACGATCCAGATAGCTGCGAGCAGAATGAGGATCGCAAGGAATTTGCCGGGGACAACGATAGATAAGAGTGAATTCTGTACCTGGATTTTCAAACTGGCAAAAATGAGCGTCAAGGAGATCAATGCTAAAGATAATGTCGTTGAACGTTTGAACCCATCTTCCAGATTGCTGAAACCCTTAACGGCGGTTGCTCCAATGAGAATAAGCAAGATGATCAAACCGATACCCTGAACCGAAACACCTTCAATTCCCAGGGAGGCATTGGCGGGCACGAACTTGTCGAGCGAGGCTTGGAAATTCACTGCCCAGCCGGCCGGCAATGAAAAACTGGCCAGCGGGTTGGTCAAAATGCTGACTTGCAGTGTGCCTGCGATCAAAACTCCTAGCAGGAGCAGGAAGAAGATAATTGTGCGTGTGGGGACTTTGGCTTTTTGGTTGAAAAGCGAATTGGTTTCGCGGTTATGGGCCTCGTCGTCTTCCCGGAAAACTCGGGCCATAATCAGGCCGATCACAATGCCGAATACAATGGAAAGAACCAACCTGGCTATGGCAATATCCATTCCGATCTGAACACCTGTGAAGGAAATTGCCAGAATATTTACTGCCGGACCGACGAACAGGAAGGTGACGGCTGGGCCAATGCCGGCGCCTTTCTTGTAAATACCGGCAAATAACGGCATGATTGTGCAGGAGCATACGGCCAACACAAATCCGCCCAGGGCTGCAGCTGGATAAGAGATAAATTTGGGCGTATCTTTGCCCAAATAGCGGGTAATGGCTTCTTTTGGCATGAGCGCCGTTAATGCACCAGCAATGAAGAATGCCGGGAGTAAACATAGCAAGACGTGGGCGGCTAAATAGGCAGCCAGGCTTCCCAGCCCGGTTTGGAAATATGACCATATGATTTGTGGTAGTTGCATAATTTAAGCTCCAATTAAAATATTCAAAATAATGAATATATAAAGTTAAAAAATATTAACCATTGCATTTCGGGCAGCTGCATGCTTTTTTTATGTCATTGGATTTTTGCAGGGATGTCTGGTCAACATGAAGGACTTTCATGGCAGCTTGTACCAAATCCAAAATGGCTGGGTTGGCCAACCGATAGTAAATAAAGCGGCCGTCTCTTTCGGCGATGAGCAGACCTGTGTCCCGTAGTGCCATCAGATGTTGGGAAAGGTAAGCCTGTCGAAGGCCCAATTGGGCTTCCAGGTGGCAAACACAAGCCTCACTGTTCCCGATTTGATACAATATCTTCAACCGGGTAGGGTGGCTGATGTGACGGAACAAAGAACCGATTTTTTCGAATTCGTTTTCTTGAGACATATTCAGTATAGTGAATATAATACCACAAAAAAACGAGCCTGTTTTTTCAGGCTCGTTTGGATCGATTTATCGAATCATGTGCTGTCGAATGTCGACTTTATCCAGCCGAAGAACCAGGTAGAATGAAATGGCTGCGCCGAGCAATCCAAAAATTGTGAAGGACGGATTAAAAACACCCTCTTCACTGAAAGCAGTGGATAGCAGCATCATCAACCGGATAATCACGTTCATACCACTCAGGAAAATCATGAAAGTCAAGGCTTTGGCATAACCCTGCCAGAGTAAAAATCCCAGCAGGAAAAATACCAGCAATACTACCCAAAGCAGCGAAAATGCGCTTGCCAGTGTTGAGGGTTCATAGAACAAGACTCCAATGACCGGCAGGATGAAGAAGAAAAAAACTTTTTTGAAAGTGCTCATTATGATTTCCCTTTCTCCTTAACCGCCCAGGTAAGCCTGGATAACTGAAGGATTTTCCATTACTTCCCTGGCGTTACCTTGCAGCACGATATTACCGGTTTCCAGCACGTATGCGCGGTCGGCTATGGAAAGCGCCATTTTTGCGTTTTGTTCGACCAGCAGGATGCTGGTACCTTGCTTGTTGATTTCGCGGATGATCTCGAAGATCTGTTCCACCAAAACAGGCGCCAGACCCATGGAAGGTTCATCAAGCAGCATCAACTTGGGGTGCGACATCAGCCCGCGCGCGATGGCTAACATTTGCTGCTCGCCGCCGGACAATGTGCCGCCGGGTTGATTCTGGCGTTCTTTTAGGCGTGGGAAACGCTCAAAAGCGCTGCGCATGTCGCATTCGATCTGCCCCTTATCGGTTTGGAGAAACGCGCCCATTTCAAGGTTTTCCAGAACGGTAAGCGGTGCAAAAATCTTGCGGCCTTCCGGCACATGGATGATGCCCTTGCGTACAACTTCCTCGGCGGATGTCTGGCAGATTTCTTCTTCCAGGAAGCGGATGCTGCCGTCGCGTGGGTGCAGAAGACCGGAAATGGTTTTCAAAGAGGTGCTCTTTCCGGCTCCATTGGCGCCGATCAAGGCAACGATTTCACCTTCGTTGACCCCAAAACTCAGATCGGTTAATGCGTGAATGGCGCCGTAGTATACGTTGATTTTGTCGACTTCGAGCATCATTTTACTTTCTCCTTCAAATATTGCTTCGAAAGTTCATCAGCGCCTGGTCCAAGATAAGCTTCGATAACATGTTTATCGCTTTGGACTTCCTGCGCTGTGCCGCGGGCAATTACTTCGCCAAAATCCATGACAGTGATCTTTTCGCAAATACCCATCACAACGCGCATTTGATGTTCAATTAACAAAACGGTTAAGTCGAACTTACCGCGGATGAAGTGGATCAATTCCATCAGGTTAGTGGCTTCATTGGGATTCATACCGGCGGCAGGTTCGTCCAATAACAACACTTTTGGATTTGAGGCAAGTGCTCGCGCGATCTCCAACCGGCGCTGCTCGCCATAAGGAAGGTTTTTAGCGATTTCCGCCTGACGGTCCTGCAGGTTGAATACTCTTAGGAAATCCTGTGCTTTTTCTGTTAGTTCTCTTTCTTTAAGATTAAACTTTCCGTTGTGCAGGACGGCGTCATTCATGCCGTAACCGGCATTAGGATGATAAGCGATGCGCACGTTGTCCAGAACAGTCAGGTTAGGGAACAGGCGGATGTTTTGAAATGTTCGGGCGATACCCATCTGGTTGATCACGTAAGGATTCAGCCCGCCGATGCTTTGACCATCGAAGATCACCTCACCTGCGGTGGGTTCATAAATACCGGTGATAACGTTGAAGATGGTAGTCTTGCCGGAACCG
>CALGUJ010000116.1 GCA_937902055.1 uncultured Pelolinea sp. | reverse complement strand
AGCGTGACAATCTGCGCGCCGCGTTTGGCGGCCGCTTTGAGGCGCAGCCACCACAGCGGAGCTTCTTCGTGCAGGTCGCTGGCGGCCACAATTACCAGGCTGCCGGGGCCTAAATCGCCCAGGTTCGAGCCCTTCGCCAGACCGTAAGCCGCGGTCAGTTCGCCGCCGGCCATATAACTGTAGAGCAGGCTCTTGCCGCCCAGCGCCTTGAGGTTGAAAAGATCCTCGTTGGCAAGCCGTCCGCCGGCCAGGGTGGTGAAGCCAGCCGCGCCTTTGATTTGGCCGCGGCCAGGTCGAGCGCTTCGTCCCAGCTTACCGGGGTGAGCTGGCCGTCTTTGCGGACCAGCGGCTGGCTCAGGCGCGTCTCCGCCTCAGCGAAGTGGTAGCCAAAACGGCCCTTATCGCAAATCCAGATCTCGTTGACCTGTTCGTTCTGGCGCGGCATGGCGCGTTTGATCACCATCTGTCCGCCGGAACGCGCCTCGCGGCGCACATTATAGGTCAGGTTGCAGCCCACCGGGCACTGGTTGCAAACAGAAGCCGCGGGGGTCAAATCCCAGGGGCGCGCGCCGAAGCGGAAATCCGCGGTGGTCAGCGCGCCGACCGGGCAAATATCGGTGGTGTTGCCGGAAAAGATCGAATCGAAGCCCGGGTTCGAGTGGGTGACGATTTCGGTGCGGCGGCCGCGGTTGTAGAAACTCAAGACCGAGTCGTCGGCGATTTCCGACTCAAAACGGATGCAGCGCGCGCACTGGATGCAGCGCTCGCGGTCTAGGAAAATCAAATCGCCCAGGGGCACGTGTTTTTCCAGGCGCAGCTTCTCGTTGAAGAGGAAGCGCGATTGGCCTGGGCCGTGCTCCATGGTCAGGTTCTGCAGCGGGCATTCGCCGCCTTTGTCGCACACCGGGCAATCCAGCGGGTGCGAGGTGAGCAGGAATTCGACCACTTCTTTCTGCGAAGCCTTGACGGCCTCCGAAGTGGTGCGCACCAGCATGCCCTCAGAGACCGGGGTGGTGCAGGCGGTTTCCAGCTTGGGGCCGAAGCCGATTTTGGGCGTGCCGTCCTCGTTCATCACCGGCTGGCCGGTTCCGCGGTCGATGACCGGGCGGCCGATTTCTACCAGGCACATCCGGCAAACCCCGACCGGCTCCATCTTGGGGTGGTAGCAGAAAACGGGAATATCTTTCCCGATCTTCTTGGCCGCATCCACCACCAGCGTGCCCGCCGGGACCGTGACCTGTTGGGTGTCAATTGTCAGCGTTACCATTTTTATCATAGCGTTCCTCGCCGGGGAGAGCACTGCCTAGGCAGCCTGTTTCCCTCCCTCCACTTTCGCCAAGAAATCTTCGCGGAATTTTGCAATACTGGTCATCACCGGCTGAATAGAAAATTCACCCAGCGCGCACAGGCACTTGTTCTGAATCTGGTGGGCCACATTATCCAGCAGGTCGATATCGGCCGGGCTGGCCGTACCGGCGTCGATGCGCGCCAGAATATGCTCCATCCAATAGGTGCCCTCACGGCAGGGGGTGCATTTGCCGCAGGATTCGTGTTTGAAGAATTCCGAGGTCTTGTGCGCCAGCCAGGCCATATTGACAGTGTCGTCCAGAATAATGACCGAAGCGGAGCCGAGCGAAGCGCCCAGCGTGCTGACCGATTCATAATCCATGGGCGTATCCAGGGCCTTCTCATCGGCAATAATCAGCGCCGAAGAAGCGCCGGCGGACATAATGGCTTTGATCTTATGGCCGTCCTGAATGCCGCCGCCCAGGTTGTAAATCAACTCGCGGTAGGTGGTGCCCAGCGGCAGCTCGTAGTTGCCGGGTTTATTCACGCAGCCCGAAAGGGAGAAGATTTTGACGCCCGGGCTTTTTTCGGTGCCGTAGTTGTGATACCAGGCCGCCCCGTTGGTCACAATCGGGGGCAGGTTGGTGAGCGTTTCAACGTTGTTGATCACCGTCGGGCGCGCGTACAGGCCGGCTACCGCCGGGAAGGGCGGGCGCAGGCGCGGCTGGCCGCGTTTGCCCTCGATTGACTCGAGCAGCGCGGTCTCTTCACCGCAGATGTAGGCCCCGGCGCCCATATGCACCACCAGGCGCAGCGAGTAATCGGTGCCGAAGAGCTTATCGCCCAAAAAGCCGGCTTTTTCCAGCTCGGCAATTTTTTCGTCCAGCAGCTTGCCGACCGGCCAGAATTCACCGCGCAGATAGGCAAACGAAAGGTTCGACTGCACCGCGTAAGCGGCGATCATCAGGCCCTCAAGGAACTGGAAAGGATTGCTTTCCATGATCTCGCGGTCCTTGAAGGTGCCCGGCTCAGATTCATCCGCGTTGGCCACCACATAATGCGGCCAGATATTGGTCGGGCAGAAGGACCACTTCAGGCCGGTGGGGAAACCCGCGCCGCCGCGTCCGCGCAGCCCTGAATCTTTAACCATCTGAATCAGGTCGGCCGGCGCGATCGTCGTCACGGCTTTCTTGAAGGCTTCAAACCCGCCATGCGCCAGGTAAACATCGAGCTGGTCCAAATTGGGGATATCACGATGGCGCAGCAGAATATGTTCGCTCATGAATGCGCCTCCTTCTCTTGCAGGGCCTTCTGGCGCAGCGCTTCAATAATCTGCACCGCGGTCTCGACCGTCTGGTTCTCGTGGTAGGAAATCTCGCCGTCGCCCTGCACCTGGAACATCGGCGCGCGGTGGCAGGCAGCCAGGCATTTAACCGCTTCAATGACGAAGGCGCCGTCCGGGCTGGGCTCACCAACCTTGACGTTCAGGCGGGCGCACAGCTCGTTGAGGAATTTCTCCGCGCCGCGCAGCGCGCAGGGCAGATCGGTGCAGATTTGAATGTGGTAGCGGCCCAGCGGCTGATCGTAGTACAGCGTGTAGAAGCCCACAATGGTGGCCACTTCCGTTTCGCTGACTTCGCAGATTTCGGCAATATCGCTCAACGATTGGGGGGTTACATAACCATCCTCGCGCTGCGAAAGGTGCAGCAGCGGCATGATCGCCGAGCGTTTGTACTCAGGCGGGTATTTCGCCAGGATTTTCTGAATTTCTTCAGGGTATTTAGAAAGTAGTGCGTTCAACGGTCTGTATCTCCCAATACGATATCGATACTGCCGATAATACCGACCACATCCGCAATAAAGCGATTGCGGCACATAATCGGCATTGTCTGCAAGTTGGCAAAGGAGGGTGTATTCAGGTGCACGCGGTACGGTTTGGGGCCGCCGTCGCTTTCCAGATACACGCCCAGTTCGCCGCGCGGGCTTTCGGTGGCGGCGTAGACATAGCCCTTGGGAGCCGAAAAACCTTCCGTCCACAGCTTAAAGTGATGGATGAGCGCTTCCATGCTCACACCGATCTCAGAACGCGGCGGGGGGACGTACTTGCGGTTGTTGCTGCGCACCGGCCCGTAGGGCAGCTTGTCCAGCGCCTGGCGGATAATCCGCAGCGATTCGCGCATTTCGGCTACGCGCACCATATAGCGATCGTAGATATCGCCGCCGGTGCGGGTGGGGATGTCGAAATCGTATTGTTCGTAACCGCAGTAGGGGCGGTCCTTGCGCAGGTCGTGCGCCTCGCCGCTGGCGCGGATAACCGGGCCGCTCAAGGCGTAATCCAGGCAGTTTTGCAGGGTCAGCACGCCCACGCCGATGGTGCGCTCCTTGAACAGAATGTTCTCATTCAGCAGCGATTCATACTCGTCAATACGCGCCGGCAGCATTTCCAGAATGCCGCGCACAGCCGCATCGAATTCCGCCGGAACATCGCGCCATAAGCCGCCCGGGCGGATATAGGTGGTCATCATACGCTGACCGGCCACCAGCTCGAAGATATCCAGAATCTGCTCGCGCTCGCGCATGGTGTATAAAAAGGTGGACAGCGCGCCTAAATCCATGGCGCTGGTGCCCAGCCACACCAGGTGCGAGGAAATCCGCTGCAATTCGCACAAAATCACGCGAATGGCCTGCGCCCGCGCCGGAACATCCAGCTCACACAATTTTTCCACTGCCAGGCAGTAGCTGAGGTTGTTGCCCATCGGATTCAAATAATCCAGACGGTCAGTCATTACCTCAGCCTGCTGGTAGGTCTTGGATTCCATATTCTTTTCCACACCGGTATGCAGGAAACCAATATCCGGTATGCAGTTCACCACGATCTCGCCATCCAGCTCCAGCACCAGACGCAGCACACCGTGCGTGCTGGGGTGCTGCGGGCCCATGTTGAGCAGCATGGTCTCGCCGCGCAAAGCCCGATCAGAAACCAGGTGGCGCAGCTCATCTACCTGTACATCGCGAATATCTGACATTCACACCCTCCTGGTTATTCTTTGGCGTAGGGCTTGCGGCGGTCCACGTCCTCTTTATTAAAGGAGAACTGAACCTCTTCGTAACCGAGCGGGTAATCTTTGCGCAGCGGGTGGCCGACCCAATCGGCCGGCAGCACGATGCGGCGCGGATCCGAATGGCCGTCGAAGGTAATGCCCATTAAGTCCCAAATTTCGCGCTCTTTCCAGTTTGCCATGGGATAAATTTTCTCAATCGTTTCAATGTGCGGGGCGTTGCCATCCAGCGGCACACGCAGACGCAGCAGAACGTTGGCTTTGCTGGAGCGCAATTGATAAATCACGTGGAAACGCGGGGTTTCTTGAGGCCAGTAATCCACCGCGGTTTCATCGAGTAAAACATCAAAAGAATACTCATTGCGCAAAACCTGGGCCGCCTCCAGGAGGTGCTCAGGTTTCAGCATCAGGGTGATTTCATCGCGAAAGCGGAGGTCCTCCGCTCCAAAGCGTTCGCAGATTGCTTTGGCTGCCTGTTCCAGAAGTTCACTCATAAGCTGTCTTCCATCCATTTGTTCAAAA
>CALGUJ010000115.1 GCA_937902055.1 uncultured Pelolinea sp. | reverse complement strand
CCTGGTGATCATTCCAGCCATGATCATGA
Source organism: uncultured Pelolinea sp. (assembly GCA_937902055.1). GTDB lineage: Bacteria > Chloroflexota > Anaerolineae > Anaerolineales > Anaerolineaceae > Pelolinea. The sequence continues at coordinate 4,887 of CALGUJ010000115.1, read as the reverse complement.
ATATCCGCCGGTTTAATGAACAGGAGGCCACTCGATGAAAACCAATTCCCGCTTCCTGAATTGGCTGCGCGGGCTGCCCACGCATTTGGTCCTGATCGGCTTGTGCCTGATTTGGATTTTGCCCTCGCTGGGTCTTTTCATCACTTCTTTCCGGCCGGTCCAGGATATCAATGAATCCGGCTGGTGGACGATCCTGGCAAAACCCAAAGGCTACGAAGAATTCCAGACGTACTGTGCTTCCTGCCACGGCGGCGACGGCAAGGCTTTTTCCAACGCCGATCTGACCAATCCCGAATTAGTGCAAAATTACCGCCGGTCATTTGCTCTGCTGACTTCTCTTAATCGGGAAATCAACGGGCAAATCCACATGGGCGATACGCCAGTTCCTGATGACAAAACCACTGCCACGATCGCGTCATACATGCGCCGCATCTCCGGTATTGAAGCCCGGCCGAAATTCACGTTGAGCAATTACATCGATGCCATTACCGGATATCGGGGAAACAGCACCTATGTGACTGATTGCGCCTCTGGGAATCAATCCGTCGACCTGTATTGCAGTCTCCGCGACCTGACCAACCCGCGCGGCATGGGCCGCGCTTTTGTCAACAGCCTGCTGGTTGCCATTCCCTCCACCATCCTGCCGATTCTTTTTGCCGCCTTTGCGGCATATGCATTCTCATGGATGGATTTTAAAGGCCGCCAATGGATGTTTGCGCTCCTGGTCGGTTTGCAGGTCGTTCCCCTTCAGATGACGTTGATCCCAATATCCCGCTTATATGCTCAATTGGGCATGAATGGTACTTTTTGGGGTATTTGGCTTTTCCATACCGGTTTCGGTTTGCCTTACGCAATCTACCTGATCCGAAACTTCATGGGCAGCCTGCCCCACGAAATTTTCGAGTCGGCTTACCTGGATGGCGCTTCGCATTGGACCGCCTTCACCAAACTCGCCATCCCGCTTTCCGTTCCTGCCCTGGCTTCACTGGGCATCTTCCAGTTTTTATGGATCTGGAACGACTTGTTGGTTGCGTTGGTTTTCCTGGGCGGAAAATACCCGGTGCTGACCTATCAGATCGGCAATATGGTTACCTCTTTGGGAAGCGGATGGCATTTGCTCACGGCGGCCGCATTTATTTCGATGGCCCTGCCAATGATCATCTTCTTTGCCTTGCAGCGCTATTTCGTGCGCGGCATGCTGGCGGGTTCAGTCAAAGGATGATCAGCCAAATATAACATTTTTCGGTGTCTGTTGCGGCACCTGATTCGCTGTGGAGATCATGTTGGAGAAAAACCTCTGGTATCAAAATTCGATTTTTTATGAAGTCCATACGCGCGCGTTTTCTGATTCCAATCAGGATGGCGTCGGCGACTTGAACGGGCTCACCCTAAAACTGGATTACCTGAAATCCCTGGGAGTGGATTGTATCTGGCTGCTTCCTATCTATCCATCGCCTTTAAAAGATGATGGCTACGATATTTCCGATTTCTACAATGTGCACCCTGATCTGGGTACCCTGGAAGATTTTAAGAAACTGGTTGACGAGACTCACCAACGTGGGATGCATATAATCGCCGACCTGGTCGTGAACCATACCTCCGATCAATGCCGGTGGTTTCTGGAAGCGCAATCGGATCCGGATTCGCCTTATCATCAATATTACGTCTGGAACGATTCGCCGGAGAAATATCAGGATGCCCGCATCATCTTTATCGATTCCGAAACTTCCAACTGGACCTGGAATGAAAAAGCCGGGAAATATTACTGGCACCGCTTCTATTCCTGCCAGCCTGACCTGAACTATGATAATCCGGCTGTGCGCGAAGAACTGAAATCGATCATGCGCTTTTGGCTGGATATGGGGATCGATGGTTTCCGCGCGGACGCTGTTCCTTACTTGATTGAACGCGAGGGTACGAATTGTGAAAATCTGCCCGAAACGCATGCGTTTTTAAAAGAATTGCGCCGGCTGATGGATATCGAATATCCCGGAAGGATTTTGCTGGCGGAAGCCAATCAATGGCCGCGCGACTTGCGCGCGTATTTTGGGGATGGTGATGAATTTCATATGGCATTTCGCTTTCCCTTGATGCCCAGGATGTTCATGGCGATCGCCAAAGGCGACTCAACTGCCATTGTGGACAACCTTGACCAAAGTCCGGAGATCCCTGCCAATTGCCAATGGTGCACCTTCCTGCGGAATCACGACGAATTGACAGTGGAAATGGTTACCGGTGAAGAACGCCAATTTCTGTGGGATTTTTACGCGCCGGAACCCCGTATGCGCTTGAACCTTGGAATTCGACGCCGTTTGGCGTCTTTAATGAACGGCGACATCGACAAAATAGAATTGCTATACGCAATCCTGCTCTCCCTGCCGGGCGCCCCGATCATTTATTACGGAGATGAGATCGGCATGGGAGACAATATCTGGTTGAATGATCGCGATGGCGTTCGCACACCCATGCAATGGTCTGCCAAAGCGAATGGCGGTTTTTCGGAAAAGCCTGCTGGAAAGCTTTACCTCCCCGCGATACAGGAAGGCAGGTTTGGGTATCCAGTGATCAACGTTGAAGCGCAAATCGAAGATCCAAACTCGCTTTTTAATCGCCTGCGTCGACTGATCTCGGTACGGAAAAGCCATCCGGCCTTCAGCCGGCAAGATATTGAAATCCTTTACCGCGATCGACCGGAAATCTTTGCGGTTCAATTTAGCGAAAGCGGAGGGAAAATCATTTGCATCCACAATCTGTCCACTCAGGTCCAGGAAGTTGCTCTTCCCGATTTACGATGCAATTTATTACACCAATCCACCAATCAATCCATGAATGGTGAAGGGATAGACCTTCCTGCGGGAAAAATTTCCTTGAAACCCTATGCCTATGTCTGGCTATCTCATTGCGCGTAAGAAAACAGGATCATTGACAACATCCGGCGAAGGCACACGTTAACAAAATTCACCGCAAAGATTGGAAGCAAGGTTCCTGATTTACCGGAACAGGTTGAATATCGACGCGCCCGTATATGAGAAAAAAAGCATCTTAAGGGTTTTTCCGAGCAGGCACCAGGTCAGGAATTTCACAAGAGGCATTTTGAGCATGCCGGCAGCCATACCGGTCAGGTCGAAAACTGGATTGGGAATGAAAGCCAGTACCAGTATGGTGATCTCGCCATATTTGCGCATGACTTCCACCAAACGGTCGTACCATGCACGATTTTCAATGATTATCTGGCCGCTGAAACCCGCTAGGTAACCGGTTAATTCGCCAACTGCCGCACCGCTGCCGGAGGCAACTGCAACCCAGAAAGGATTGAACACGGCGCCCATGGCGGAAGCGAACACCACGCCCGGTATCGGGAAGATCAACGTTGCGTTTGAAAAGAGAGAAACGAGAAAAATTCCGGGATAACCGTATTTACCAAATTGCTGGACTTGGTCGCGGAATTTGATCAGGAATACGGTTAAAACGCACAAAACAATCAGGATTCCGGATCGCAAGACAATGGCACTTGTCTTTTTGGTCATGGGCGTTATTGGTTTTTCTGCAGCAGGGCTTCGATGCGTGCGATGATCATATCCATGGCTACCTCGTTCAATCCGCCTTCGGGAATGATCACATTTGCATAGCGCTTGGATGGCTCCACGAAATCAAGATGCATCGGCCTGACAGTGGATAAATATTGATGGATTACCATGTCAGTAGTGCGGCCTCGTTCGGCAATATCGCGTTCCAACCTGCGGATGAAGCGGATGTCGGGATCTGTATCCACAAAAATTTTCACGTCGAATATCTTTCTGAGCTCAGGTTCGGCAAAAATCAGGATCCCTTCAACAATGATCACCGGATGCGCCTGAACGTGAATGGTTTTTTCCGTGCGTGTGTGGATGCTGAAGTCGTAGATGGGAATATCGACAGATTTCCATTGTTTTAATTGCAGCACATGCTTGATCATTAATTCGGATTCAAGTGAATCCGGATGGTCAAAATTGATAGCCGCGCGTTGCTCGTAGGGTAGATCGTGCAAATCGCGATAGTATGCATCATGCGGCAAGTAGGCGATGCGATCCTTGCCGACCCGGTTGAGGATTCCATTCGCGACGGTGGTTTTCCCGGAGCCTGTGCCGCCGGCGATTCCAATGACGATGGGGGTGGGTTTATCAGCCATACGTGTGATTATACCTTATGCCTTTTTAAGCCCACTTTTGATAAAATAGGGGCACTTATGATTATTAAAGTCACCTTGTACTATCACCTGAAAGAAAAAGCCGGAACAGGCAGCATCGAAATAACACTGCCTGACCGATCAACCATTCGGGATTTAAAAAATAATTTGGAAAGCCAATTCCCAAACCTGAAAACCCATCTGGACAATGTGATGATGGTGATGGATAAGAAAATTGTGCTGGATGAGGATTATTTAAAGGACAACGCCGAAGTGGCATTTCTCACTCCGGTTGGTGGAGGATAATGAGATGAAAAACGCTCGCCTTGTTTATGCCATCCTCTGTTTGACAGCATTATTATTTTGGACCGCCTGTTCCAACCCATCCGAAATTCCCGCGCAACCGGAAAAGATTGAACACACGCAATCATCCGAGGCGGCTGCAGTCCCATATTGCGATAATATCTTCTACCCACTGGCAGCCAAGAATAGCTGGAGCTACCGGTTAAATTTCGACCAGATTGCGTCAGATGGAAATCCGGACCTGGTAGTGACTGTTTCTGAAAGTTCGCCCGATTCAGCTCTCATTTCCACTTCGGACTATACCATCAGCCAGGTCACCCAATCCACGGCAACGTGCCGTCAGGGAGCGGTTGTTGATTTTCCGGTTACCGAGTTGAACCTGGTATTGGGAATGTTCTCGGGTGATCTGGATATGAAAT
>CALGUJ010000114.1 GCA_937902055.1 uncultured Pelolinea sp. | reverse complement strand
CCATGCCGCTGCTCTGGGTCAGCCTGTCATTCATTGGCGGCATAGCGTTTTCTTCAGTTCTCTCCGGAGCAGCCTGGCCCTGGCTGCTGCTGCTCCTGCTTTCCATCCCGGCTGTTTTTCTTGAAATAAAATGTGTTCCGCGTGCGGGCCATCCTTTGCTTTCCCGCCCGCTCTTCCGCATCCCAATCAGCTTGTTGTTGGCCGCGTTCGCTCTCGGCGGTTGTCGTTTTCAGGCGGAACATCCCAGCCTCACATCCCAAGAGATCGCCTGGTACGCTTCGGCTGAATCGATCGGCCTGAGCGGCATGGTTGTTTCTTTCCCGGAAGAATCTCCCGGTAGTACAATCGCGATTGTTAAAGCGCAGACAATCCGGGCCGGGGAAATCGAGCAAGCCGTCAACGGGAAACTGGAATTGCGCCTGCCGGGCGGGTTCAATCTGGAATACGGAGACGTCCTGTATCTGGAAGGCCATCTGGATAGCCTGCTCGATTCATCATCCCCGCCAACCCATTCCTACCTGGCCCGGCGCGGTATTTACAGCCGCATGCAATATCCCCAAGTGACCACCCTGAAGCGCGCTGCCGGCAGCCCGATCATGGCCGCGCTGTTTTCCCTCCGCGCCCGCGCCCAGCAAGCCATCTACAGCCAAATCCCGTTTCCGGAATCCGCCCTGTTATCCGCAATATTGCTGGGAACGGACTGGAATCTCCCCGATTACCTGGTGGAGGCTTACCGCGCTTGCGGTGTGCTGCACATTATCGCCATTTCCGGTTTCAATATCGCCATCATTTCCAACCTGATCATCCGCCTCGCGCGGCGATTATTCTCCCCCGGTAAAGCCGGGCTGTTCGCGATCATCTCCATCCTGTTGTATACGCTGCTGGTCGGCGGCGAACCGGCTGTGGTGCGCGCCGCCATCATGGGCAGCCTGGCCATCCCGGCCCATTATTTTGGGCGGCGGGTCATTCCGCTGCACAGCCTGATCCTGGTGGCGGCGCTCATGCTGGCAGGCAACCCTTACCTGTTATGGGATATCGGTTTTCAGTTGTCTTTTCTTGCCTGCCTGGGGCTGATCACCATGGTGGATCCGCTCCTGGGGGCGATCGATACGGTGCTGGAAAAGCGATATTCCGAGGCCGCGCGCCGGTGGTGGGCGCCGATCCTGCTGCTGGTAGTCACCACGTTGACCGCCCAATTCTGCGTTTATCCTGTGCTGATCCAGATGAATCCTTTTTTTTCGTGGACCACGCTGCCGGCCAACCTGGCATTGATTGTCATTCAACCATTGTTGATGGCCCTGGGCGGCCTTGCGACGATTGTGGGGCTTTTTCTGCCCGCGGCAGGCAAATTTTTGGGGGCGGCAGCCTGGCCGCTGCTGGCTTACTGCAACCGGGTGGCGCTCAACTTCGGTTTCCAGGCGGGAACAGAAATTCAAATACCACCCGGTTCTGCGTGGGCCAGTGCGATACTGGTGGCTGCCGCGTTGACCTATTTTTCCATACAACAAATAGCGGGTTTAGCTCAATCGGGATTATCAGACCAGTAACTAAGTATTCCCTTAAATAATGATCTTTTTCTTAAATAATTACCCTTTCCCTTTTCGCGATTATCGGTATAATATCCAAAAAATCCTATACGCCGAATTCCCAAATACTTTTTAATTTAATTCAGGAGAAGAAAATAATGACGCTCAACCGTTGGTTGTATTTAATTGGTATTGTAATTTTTGGGGGATTGCTGATCACCGCCGTCCTTTCCGGTTTCAGCCTGTGGATCATCCCCGTGATTGTAGGATTGTTCGCGATCTATTTATCGGGTGTTTTTGCCAGCCGGATCATCCGGCGCAAGCCGAAATCGCAAACCATGCTGGAAGTCAGCGAAGATATCCACAGCGCCGCCAGGATCTACCTGCGCCGCCAGATGCGCACCATCCTGATCGCCACGCCCTTCATGGCAGCAGTCGTTTGGGCATTCATGAGCTGGCGCGAAGCGGTGGCTTTCGTCCTGGGCGTCGGCACTTCCATACTGGCCGGTTATCTGGGCATGTCCATCAGCGTGCGCACCAATATTCAAACCGCCGACCTGGCGGAAGAATCCTTCCCGCGCTCCTTCCGCGCAGCGGTGTTCGGGGGAGGCGTGATGGGGCTGCTGGTGACCGGTTTAAGCCTGCTGGTCCTGACCATCCTGTTCATGATCTTCGGCGACCCGAACGTGTTGGTCGGCTTTGGCGTGGGCGGTTCGCTGGCTGCTCTGTTCGGGCAGATTGGCGGCGGCATCTTCACCAAATCAGCCGATGTGGGCGCAGACTTGGTGGGCAAAGTCGAGAAGAAAATTCCCGAGGACGATCCGCGCAACGCAGCGGTGATTGCCGACCTGGTGGGCGATAACGTGGGCGACTGCGCCGGCCGCGGCGCCGACCTGTTCCAAACTTTCAGCGATGACATCATCACCGGCAGCGTGGTTTGCGCGACCCTCGTTTCGGTTTACGGCCGCAACATCATTTATTTCCCCATCCTGCTGCAGTGTGTGGGGATCATTTCATCCGCCATCGGCATTATCGCCACGCGCCAATGGTTCGCCAATCAAAAACCGAACAGCATTTTCAATATCAGCCTGTGGCTCAGCTCGTTCCTGAGTTTCTTTGGCGCGTTAGCCCTGTCGCGCTGGCTGATCAACGACATCAGCCTGGGTGTGGCCGCCGCCCTGGGCATCGCGACCACCCTGATCGTTTCCGCCACCACGCGTTATTACGCCGGCATCGGCAAATCGCCCGTGAACAAGATCGCCGCGGCCTCTCACCGCGGCGCGGCGCTGACCTTGATGACCGGCACGGCTTACGGCCTGCAAAGCCCGTTCATCGGCCTGATCACCATTATCATCGCCATCACCATCGCTTTTAAAATTTCCGGGGGCACGATCCTGGCGATCGCGGCTGTCAACATCGGCACGGATCTGCTGATCGGTATCATCATGGCTTCCGACGCTTTCGGCCCCATTGTGGATAACGCGGCCGGCATTGCCAAAATCGGCAAAGCCCCGCGCAAGGTGTTCGAATCCTTGTCCCGCCTGGATGCGGTCGGCAACACGCTCAAAGCGACTACCAAATCCTACGCCATGGGCTCCGGCACAGTCACCGCATTCGTATTGTTCGCCACCTTCTTTGCCATCACTCGCAACACCGTGCTGGATTTGATCACGCCCTATGCCATCGGCTTTATCTTCGTTGGCATCAGCCTGCCATACCTGATGTCTTCCATCGTGATCGGCGCCACCGCCAAATCCGCCGAAAAGATGGTCGACGAAGTCCGCGGGCAATTCCGCAAAAACCCTGCCATTCTGGAGGGCAAAGCCAAACCCGATTACGGCCTGTGCGTGGACATTGCCACCAAGAACGCTTTGAAAGAAATGCTGCTGCCCGGAGCGATAGCCTTTACCCTCCCCATGGTCATCGGCTTCGTGTTTGGCAGCGCGGCGCTGGGCGCGTTGTTGATCGGCGCGGTATCCTCATCGGCGCTGTTGGGCGCGTATTTCAACAATACCGGCACCGCTTTCGATAACGCCAAAAAGACCATCGAGGAAGATGAAAGCCTGGACGGTTCGTTCGCGCACGAGTCGGCCGTGATCGGGGATACCTATGGAGATCCTCTGAAAGACGTTGCGGGGCCTTCGTTGTTGATCTTTATGAAATTGATCGGCATGACTTCGCTGTTGATCGCGCCATTGCTCAACCAGGCCACCGCCTTGATTAAATAAAACACCCCTTTTTATCAAAAAAGCCGCGGAAGAACCCGCGGCTTTTTTATCCTATCCTTTTGATCACCAGCATGGTGATATCGTCGAAGGATATATCATCGTTGCTGAATGTGCACAGTTCTTTTTCCAGTGCGGCAACAGTGCCATGCGCGTCGAGCCGGCTGAAGCGTTTGAAGGCTTCCTTCAGACGCAGTTCACCGAAATGCCCCTGGGCGCCGATCGCGTCGATCATCCCATCGGTGTAGATCAACAAACTGTCGCCGGTTTCGAATTCCAGGCTGCCTTCCTGATATAGCGTATCGCTCTCCACCCCGGCTGCCATACCGGTCCGTTCCAGTTCCCGGATTTCTCCGCCGGCAGAGCGAAGCAGCAGCGGGGGATTATGTCCGGCGTTGACGTAAACCAGCCTGCCATCGCGCGGTGACAGGCAGGCGTAACAAAGCGTGACGTACATCTCGGCGGCGGAATCATGCCAGATCAGGCGGCTGGCCTGGGCGATATCAGCCGCCGGGCTGTCGTTTTGCCCGGCCGCCGCGCGCAGGATGCTGCGCGTTAGCGCCATGAAAATCGCCGCGGGCATGCCTTTATCGGAAACATCGGCTACTACGATGCCGGTGCGCCCATCCGGTAAGGTCATAAAATCATAAAAATCTCCCCCCACCTCATGCGCCGGCCTCCAGTAAGCGGCCAGCTCCCAGCCGGGGATTTTCGGTGTATCAGTCGGGATCAAGCCGGCCTGCACCGCCCGCGCCATCTGCAGCTCGCGCTCCACGCGCCCCCTCTCCACCGCCAATTGGTAGAGACGCGCGTTTTCAATGGCAATCCCGGCGCTGGAGGCGATGGATTCCAGCAGCTCCAGGTCCGCCTGGTTGAAAACTCCATTCTGGCAGCGGTTATCCACATAAACCGCTCCCAGGATTTCATCCTTATGCCGGATGGGAACGCACAACACCGAACGCAAGCCGGCCAGTTTGCGGTTGGCGCGCTTTCCTGACGGAAATTCCGTTTGAGCATCCCCGGCCAGCAGCGGTTGTCCTTTTTTCGCCACCCGTTCCACCAGGCTGCGCGCGCTTTTAAAGTCCGTTTCCTCCACAGTGCTGCGATCGATGCCCCGCGCGGTTTTCAGCGCGAGTTGCTTATCGGCGTCGTAGAGCATCAGCAATCCGCGTTCCGCCCGTGTGACTTTAATGCTCTCATCGATCAGCACGTCCAGTACGGTGTCCAGATCGAGCGATGAATTGATGGTTTGGGAAATGCGGTAAAGAAGTTCCAGCCTGTCGCCGGTTGGTTTGGGCAAATCAGTCTCCTTGGTCGAAGAATTGCCAATTAATTAACCAAAGTCTATCATTTTATATATTGTATACATTATTAGAGTCATGTATGTATTAATGGGTGATTCACCTGCTGGTACAATCGGAGCAGACAAATTTCTGGTGATACCAATGGAATGGCTGAAAGACTCGTTTGAAGTGCAAACACACGGAAAAGGCATGCTGCCGATTACTGAAATGGTGGAAAGCTACATTCAAGATTGGAACGTGCGGGAGGGAATGTGCTTCCTGTATATCCCGCATGCCAGCGCCTCGCTCACCATCAGCGAAAGCTACGATCCCTCGTCCCGGCAGGATGTGGAAGCGTTTTACGAGCAAGCCGTGCCGGAAAACCAGCCCTGGTACCGCCATACGCTGGAAGGTCCGGACGATTCGCCTTCGCACATCCGCGCCACGCTCACCCAACCCAGCCTGAGCATCCCGGTGGACAACGGCCGCCTGAGCATGGGTATCTGGCAGGGAATCTTTTTGTTCGAACATCGCGCGCGCGCCCAGCGCCGGCAGATCGAGATCCGCTGTTTGAAAATTGATTAAAGTTCACTGAATTATCCCCTCTTCTTACGTTTTGATTCTTTTTTCGGTATACTTGCAGGGTTTAATTCACTTCGGAGCCCTTGCATGTCCAGTTCGTCCAAAACCCGCATCGCGCAGCTCAAACTGGTCGCCGCCATCGCAGTATGGGGCGGCTCGTTCGCTTCCACCAAGATCGTGGTCGGCGAAGCCGCGCCCGCCAGCGTGATCTGGCTGCGCTTCCTGATCGCGGCGCTCATCATGGGCGCGATCGCTTTCAGGCAGGGAGAATTGGCTATTCCCTCGTGGAAAGACGCGCTGGAATTTTTGATGTTGGGGTTTTTGGGAGTAAGCCTGAATCAGTGGCTCCAATCGGCCGGTCTGGTCACTTCGGAAGCCACCACCACCGCCTGGATATTGGCCAGCACGCCGGTGATGATGGCCATGCTCGGCTGGATGTTCCTGAATGAAAAATTCGGCTGGTTCACCGCGGCCGGCATCCTGCTGGCGGCTTTCGGCGTGATCCTGGTGGCCAGCAAGGGCGACCTGCGTGCGGCTTTCAGCGGCGGATTCAGCCATCCAGGCGATATCCTGATCATCATCAGCGCGCCGGTTTGGGCGGTCTATTCCATCCTGTCCTGCCCGGTGCTCAAGCGGCACTCCGCCATCAAGGTCACGTTCTACACCATTCTGTTCGGCTGGCTGTTCACCAATTTTCAGTTCGTTTCCTCCCGCGGCTGGACGGAATTTGCTAATCTTTCCCCGTGGGGTTGGGCCAATCTTTTTTACTTGAGCATTTTTTGTTCCGTCCTTTCTTATATCTTTTACAACGACGGCTTGCAGTTTCTGGCTGCTTCGCAGGTGGCTGCTTTTCTCAACCTCGAACCGCTGGTGGCCACAGTGGTGGCGGCGGTTTTGTTGGGCGAGCGGATCGTGCCCGCCACGCTGCTGGGCGGAGCGCTGATCCTGTGCGGTGTGTGGTTGGTCAATCGCGTCATCCCGAATTCCGGCCACTGACCCGTTTCCCCATAAAATCTCCCTATCGGCAGTAGCCGGTTGATTCTTGGTTTGCTACAATAAAAATAGCAGCAAAATTACCAGGAGGAATGATGGACCAGAAGAATGAAATGCTGGAAGTAATTGAATTTGTGCGTCGGGAACTGGATGCCCTGTGCAATCAATTGACAGTGGAGGAGAAAGCCCAACGCGGTTCTTTACAGATGTGGTCGGCTAAAGACATGCTGGCGCACCTGGCTTTCTGGAACAACCATTTCAACCGGCAAGCGATTAACGCGCTGGAGGGCAAGAGCGTGCCGCAGGCCGGGGATTATACCAACCAACTCAACGACGGCGTGCTCTTTGAGCATCTGGATCAACCCTTTGAAGAAGCGCGCACCGATGAAGCCGCTGCGTACCGCCAGTTCCGCGAAATCGTCGAGCGCATGCCGGCTGCCGATTTGCTCGATGCGCAAAAGTTCGCCTACCTGGAAGGCCGTTCCCTGCTGGAACGCATTCTGGGTACCTACGGCTACCACACTGCCGCCCACCTCAGCGATTATTACGTCAAAGCCGGCCGATTCCGGAAAGGCCGCGAGCTGCAGGAAAATTTAACTGAACGGCTGTGCGCATTCCCGGTTTGGAAAACCAACGCCATTTACAACCTGGCTTGTTTCTACTCGTTGAACGGATTGGCAAAAGAAGCCATCGAGAAATTGAAGATCGCTTTCGAGCAAAAACCCGGCCTGATCGAGTGGTCGCGGCAGGACAGCGACATCGATCCCCTGCGGGAGATGGCGGAATATCAGGC
>CALGUJ010000113.1 GCA_937902055.1 uncultured Pelolinea sp. | reverse complement strand
AAGCATGCCCTGGCGGTCAGCTCGGGCACGGCGGCCATACACGTAGCCATTTCGGCGCTGGGGATCGGCCCGGGAGATGACGTCATCGCCACCTCCCACAGCTTCGCCGGTTCCGCCACGCCCATCGTGCATGCCGGGGCGGTGCCGGTTTTCGCGGACATCGATCCGCGCACTTTCAACATCGACCCGCGCAGTATCGAAGAAAAGATCACCCCGTATACGAAAGCCATCATCCCGGTGCACCTGAACGGCTGCCCGGCGGACATGGATCCCATCATGGAGATCGCGCGCAAGCACAACCTGTTCGTGATTGAGGATGCCGCCCAGGCGCACGGCGCAAAATATAAAGGGCGCATGGCCGGGACAATCGGCAGCTTCGGCTGTTTCAGCTTCTGGGAGGATAAATTGATCACCACGGCCGGCGAGGGCGGCATGGTGTTGACCAATGACGACGATTTGGCGAAGAAAGCCCGCATGGTTCACCACCATGGCGAGTTAAAAGAAGACGGAGCTTATTACAAAGGTGAAAGGCTGTACCTGCATTCCATGTTGGGTTACAACTTCCGCATGACCGAGATTCAGGGCGCCATCGGCCTGGCGCAATTGGCCAAACTGGACGGATATATCCAGCAGCGCAGGGAAAACGCGCATCGTTTGACCGAATTGCTGTCGGGTGTGCCCGGCATCATCCCACCCTGCGAACCGGATTACGCTTACCATGTCTTTTACAAGTACATCCTGCGTCTCGACCGCAAGATAATCAATACCGACGCCAAGGCCTTTGTGGAAGCTCTCACTGCCGAGGGAATTCCATGCTCGCGGCGCTATCCCACGCCGCTGCACCAGCAGCCGGTCTTCACCGAGCACCGCGGTTTCGGTGGAAGCAGGGCGCCTTTTGAAAAGCCCTGGTATCAGGGAGAAACCCATTACGGCAGCGGGCTGCCAAACGCCGAACAATTACCGGAGGAATTGGTGCGTATCCTCATTCGCCCCACGCTCTCCGCGGAGGACGTGCGGGACGTAGCCGACGCGGTTAAAAAGGTGGCCGCCTGTTTTTCCGCAAAATGATGGCGCATGACGGCCGTCGCGAATATTAAAAAATGTTGACACTTGAATTTTGGCGTGTTAAGATATAAGACATCAGATGACATAACACCTGCCGAATACGTGCGGCAACAGAAAGGGAAAAAACTTTGATGCGGTTTAATGACAATCAACCCAAGCGTTTTCAGATCAGAAAACGGATCATTGAATTGATCAAAGAGCAAAACCTGAGACCAGGCGATAAATTGCCGGCTGAAAAAGACCTGATGGATCTTTTGAATGTCAGTCGTCTGTCGCTGCGGGAAGCCTTGCACATTCTGGAAGAAGAGCACGTCGTCCGTGTGATCCACGGGCTGGGCTGGTATTTAATGTCACCTTCCAAAACATTGGAAACGGATATTTCCGCCCTGTTTTCGGTCACCGATATGTTCGCGTATTCGGGTTTGGAATTGACAACCCGGGTTCTATCCCTTACGTTCCAAGATTTGGAGGATATTCGCGAGGAGCTTGGCCTCAAGAAAAAGGAACGGGTAGTGGCTATCGAACGTGCGCGTATGTGCGAAGAGATGCCCTATATCTATTCCATCGATTACGTTCCCGAAAAATTTTTCTCGAGGGAGCCGAAAATTGAGGATTTTGAAGGTTCGATCCTGACGGCCATGGAAAAGACCTTCGGTCATCGCATCGAATACACCGACGCCCGCATCCAGGTGGTGGAACAGAAAGATTTTGAATCGAAGGATCCGATTTTTAAAGAAATCACATCCTGGTTGATGATGGAACAGGTCAATTATGATGTCAATGGCACCCCCATCATCTATTCGCGCGACTACCACCGCAGCGACAAAATCAAGTTTTATACCAGAAGGTATCGGAAAGACCTGGTTTAGGTTTTTATCTGGAGCATCGATGAGATATCTGACCGTGAAACGTTTCACTTTAAGCAGAACTATTGCGTATCGCGAGGCTTACCCGGGTTTGCGATGGACCGCTATTACCCCAAAGCTGTCGAGGAAGGCAAATGAGTAAGACCATCAAGTTGTCTGTCCTGGGCGGCAGCGCGTTGGCAACCCCCATGCTGTTCGAGAGCATGGGCCGGCA
>CALGUJ010000112.1 GCA_937902055.1 uncultured Pelolinea sp. | reverse complement strand
ACTGCCTTCGATCCAAACCCGCAATTTCACCGGCAGTCATGATCAGCTCAACGATCTCCGGATTTGCAAGGCGATAGTAAACAAATTTACCATCACGCCTGGTTTCGAGCATACCTGCTTCGCGCAAAGCCATTAAATGCTGCGAGATGTAAGCCTGGCGCTTTTTCAGCAGAGCTTCAAGATGGCACACGCAGGCTTCCTGCGCCCAAAGCGCGAGCACCAGTCGAACACGGAAAGGGTTCCCGAGCACTGATAATATATTGCCAGCTTGCTGTTCAAATGATTTTGCTATCATATTCATGTATTAGAATGTATATTATCGCAGAAAGCCTATTTATGCAAGGGAAAATTTGGATTCCTTTTCTGTGCAGGACATTCAAGCTTGTCGCAGTTGGTATATCAGAATTCCATTTCCAGGAGATTTTTTCCTGCTTATAAAACCGCCGGTGGGCTTTTTAATGTCGCGCAGATGGCTAAGTTCACCCACTGCGTCGGTGTCCGCGCGCACTAGCTATTTTTTGATAAATAAGGGCTAGGATATATTTTCCAACCCTTGTCTATTCTACGAGTTTATTTATCTCCCTGCGCGATCTTCCACATGGCCTGCAGCGCGATCTTGATGGCGTTCTGCTCGCCTCTTCGATAGTCGGCTTCCTTATCCTCGGGTTTGGTGGCTTTGTTGGTGCCGTCGGAGGCGTAGATGGCGCCGGTGCGCCAGCCGTGGTACTGCCCGGCGATGAAGAGCGTGTCGCTTTCCATTTCCACCGAGACCACCCCGGCTTGCTTCAATAACTCGCCGCGCGAATTATCGGCGCGCGGGGCGTAAAAGGCATCGCCGGCCACGCCCACGCCCACCGTGGCGGGGATGCCCAGCTCTTCACTGGCTTCCACCAGGGCGCGCAGCACGGAAAAGGTCGGCACGGCCGGGTAGGTGAGGGGCAGGTAGGCCAGCGAGGTGCCGCCCTCGCGCACAGTGCCCGAGCCGATGATCACGTCG
This sequence comes from uncultured Pelolinea sp., assembly GCA_937902055.1. Lineage (GTDB taxonomy): Bacteria > Chloroflexota > Anaerolineae > Anaerolineales > Anaerolineaceae > Pelolinea. The sequence continues at coordinate 1,291 of CALGUJ010000112.1, read as the reverse complement.
CCGACTTGCTGAAAATCCTGGAACACGCCGCAGGAGCCCACGCGGATGAAGGTATCCGCGCCCATGTGCGCCAGCTCCTCCAGCCCGATGGCCACCACCGGCCCGCCCATACCTGTGCCGATCACGGTCATGGGCACACCCTTGTATTCGCCGGAAAACACCACGTAACCGCGGCCTTCCGTGACCAGCCGGGAACTTTCGAAGTGCTCCGCGATCTTTTTGGCGCGCGCCTGGTCGCCCGGGCAGAACACGTAGCGGTGGATGTCCTGTGCGTCGCATTTAATGTGCCATTCCATAAAACCCTCCGATGTCATTTAAGTAGATTGTCATACAATTATAGCAGAGCCAAAACAAGGCAAGTATAATTTGCGTAACGCGTATTTTTAAGCCAAATTTCTTATCGGAGGAATGCTCATGAGTATCGTGGTATTCGGTAGTATCAACATGGACCTCACCGCTTACGTCCCCAAACTGCCCCAACTGGGCGAAACTTTACAAGGAAGTTCTTATATCACCGCCCCCGGCGGCAAGGGCAATAACCAGGGCGCGGCGGCTTCGCGCCTGGGCGCCGACGTCAAATTCGTCGGGCGCGTGGGCACGGACATCTTCGGCGACCAGGTGTTGAAGATCATCGCCGAGCAAAAGGTGGATATCAGCCAGATCATGCAAGATAAAGAACATGGCACGGGCATCGCCGTGATCTGCGTGGACAAGAACGCCGACAATTCCATCATCATCATCTCCGGCGCGAACTTCGCCCTGGACGACAGCGACGTGGCGCGCGCCAAGGCGCTGATGAAGGACGCCAAAGTGCTGATGCTGCAACTGGAAGTGCCGCTGGACGCCTGCCTGAAGACGGCGCAAGCGGCGCACGAGCAGGGCGTGAAAGTGGTCTTCGACCCCGCCCCGGCCATCCCCCTGCCGGCGGAAGCCTTCAAGCTGATGGACTTCATCACCCCCAATGAGACGGAAACGGAAATCCTGACCGGTCTCAAGCCCGCCAACGCCGAGGACGCCGCGCGCGCCGCCAAGCTGTTCCTGGAAAAGGGCGTGGGCACGGCCATCATCAAGCTGGGCGCCAAGGGCGTGTATTACGAAAACAAGAGCGAGAGCGGTTTCGTTCCTCCATATAAAGTGACTCCCATCGACACGGTTGCCGCCGGCGACGCTTTCAACGCGGGTCTGTCCGTGGCCATCTCCGAAGGCAAGCCGCTGGCCGAAGCCGTGCGCTGGGGTGCGGCGGCCGGCGCCATCGCCACCACCCGCAAGGGCGCGCTGCCTTCCATGCCCT
>CALGUJ010000111.1 GCA_937902055.1 uncultured Pelolinea sp. | reverse complement strand
ATGTTTAGAGTGTTTTTAATATTTTTAATACCTAAAAGCCATCTTTATATTATATAATTAGATTATGGAAAGCAAAAATACCTTACAAGAACAAGCGTATCAATTCATCAAGACAAAAATTGTCAATCTTGGTTTCAAGCCAGGAGAATTCATTACTGACTTGCAAATCGCTGAAAGCCTCGATATCAGCCGAACCCCGGTGCGAGAAGCATTTCGCATGTTAGAACGCGAAGGGCTGCTGGTTTATGAACCAAAACATGGATGGAAGGTATATTCGCTAACCCTGAAAGACATTCATGAGATATTCGAGATCAAAATCAATTTGGAAGCGTTTTTAGCAAGAAAAGCAGCAAATTGTACAGATGATATTCTCTGCAAAAAACTGGAGCATACTATTACTGAGATGAGAAAAGCCGCAGACGCAGAAAATGTGGATGCCTGGGTGGTCCTGGATCAAGACCTGCATAAATTGATCTTCATAATGGCGGATAATCAGCGTGCGTTAAATTACATTGAAAATTTAAATGATCAATGGAATCGTCTTCGGGTAGGTTTCTCCGCCAGAACTGGCCGGATTACCCGCTCCATCATTGAACATGAAAAAATCGTCAATGCTATCTTGTCGGGCAACGCGGATGAAGCTGAAAAAGAAACAAAAGATCATTTGGTTTTGGTGCGCGACGAACTTACATCGTTATTAATCAATATGGTTTTACCGTACGCGAAAGACGGCGTCTAGGATTTGCCAATAAACTTTATGACTGGATTCTGGCTACCCGCATGAAATACATCAATCTTGGCAGAACAGGGCTTAAAGTAAGCCGGCTTTGTTTGGGTACTTTTAATTTCTATCATGTAACCCCAGAGAATGAGGCACTTTCCATTCTCGATCTCGCGGAATCTTGCGGCATCAATTTTTTTGATACTGCCAATATTTATGGCAAGGAGAAATCCTGCCGCGGAGCAGCAGAATCTTTAATCGGCGAGTGGTTTCAAAAGAAAAAAGGAAGACGGAATCACATCGTCCTTTGCACCAAAGTATACGGGCCGATGAGCGATGAAATCAATCATTGCGGGCTATCTGCTTATCATATCCGACAGGCGTGTGAGGATAGTCTACGAAGACTGAAAACCGATCATATTGATGTTTACCAGATGCACCATTTTGATCCCGCAACGCCTCTTGAGGAGATTTGGCAGGCTTTTGAAATCTTGATTGCGCAGGGAAAGGTTTTATATATTGGCAGCAGCAATTTTTCAGCGGGGCAAATTTATAAAACCCAATTTGCCGCAGAAAAGAAAGGACTATTCGGCCTGGTATCAGAACAGAGCATTTTTAATTTGATCGAACGAAGCGTTGAGTTTGAAGTCCTTTCAGCAATCAAGGATATCGGTATGGGATTCATGCCCTGGAGCCCGTTGGCGGGAGGCTTATTAGCCGGCGCAAAAAAAGCCGGAGACCCAGGCCGACGATCTCTGCCGCATAAACAACAGGAATTTGAGCAAAATTCCGCTGCCCTGATGGAATATGAAAATATATGCACAGAACTCAACATAAAACCATCGCTCGTTGCACTAGCGTGGCTGATGCAACATGAATGTGTTACCGCCCCTGTAATTGGCGCAAGAAACACGGAACAACTTCAGGAGAATTTACAGTCCCTCGAAGTAAATCTGACCGATGATTATGTGGAACGGTTGAATCGCCTTTGGCCGGGTCCCGGCGTCGCACCTGACTGCTATACCAAATGGGGTTCGCCAAGATAGCAATCAGCCTTGATTCCAACTTTTACACTTCTATTTATATAATTTGAGTTATCAGGATAAGACCTTACTATGGAACGCCTTGGTGCGTTCCTGTTTGGGATGAGAGAACAGGATGTTGGGCGGTGCTTCCTCGATGATCTGGCCGCTATCCATAAGAATGGCGCGGTCGGCGGCGGCGCGCGCGAAGCCCATTTCATGCGAGACCACCACCATGGTCATGCCCTCTTTGGCCAATGCCAGCATCACGTCCAGGACTTCCTGGATCATTTCGGGGTCGAGGGCGCTGGTGGGTTCGTCGAAGAGCATGATCTTGGGATTCATGGCCAGCGCGCGCGCAATGGCCACACGCTGCTGCTGGCCGCCGGAAAGCTGCAAGGGATAACAATCGGCTTTCTCGGGAATTCCGACCTTGCGCAGCAACTCCATGCCAATTTGCTCGGCTTCGGCTTTTTCACGCTTGCGGATGATGCGCTGCGCCAGGGTGAGGTTATTCAACACAGTCAGGTGCGGAAAAAGATTGAACTGCTGAAAGACCATACCCACCTCGGTGCGTACGGCGTTGATATTCTCGGCGCTATCCAGGGGAATACCGTCGACCACTATGCTGCCCTGGTCGAACTCCTCCAGGCGGTTAATGCAGCGCAGCAGGGTGGATTTTCCCGAACCGGAAGGGCCGATGATCAACACTACTTCGCCGCGGCTGACGTTCAGATCGATGCCGCGCAGAGCATGCACCTTGCCGA